>DATINK010000001.1:0-14428 GCA_035474355.1 Chitinophagaceae bacterium
GACCATGAAGGTTTTGTAACGCACGTGGTGGAAAAACCGCAGATCCCTAAAAGTAATATGGCGCTGGTGGGTATTTATAAGATCAAGGAAAGTGAACAAATGTTCGAGTGTCTTGAAAATAATATCCGCCAGGGACTTCGCAGCCAGGGAGAATACAGCCTCACCGATGCACTGGACTGTATGATCAAACTCGGAGCAAAATTTCAATCCTTCAAAGTGGAAAATTGGTTTGATTGCGGAAGAAAGGAAACCATGCTTGAGTCCAATGCAACCTTATTAAAAAAATTCGGCCCTTCCGTGGAAGGCGCTGAAAGCTTTGAGAATACGGTCATCATTCACCCGGTGAGTATCGGTGCGGGATGCACGATCCGGAATTCCATCATCGGTCCCGATGTGGCTATTGGTGAAAATTCAAAAGTGGATTATTCAATCATTAAGAATTCCATCATCGGTTCCTTCTCTACATTGTTTGATATCGTCCTGAGCGATTCCGTCATTGGAAGCGATACCAACCTCACCGGCGAATCGCGTTCGCTGAATATCGGAGACAACACAAGTATTGATCTCGGGTAATCATCGCAATCAGCAATCGGCAATCAGCAATCGTCCATCGTAATTCGTAAATCGTAAATTCGTTCATGTTTTCTTTCAAAAACCGGGTTACCGAATTGCTGGGTATTGACTACCCCATTATACAAGCCGGTATGATCTGGGCCAGTGGCTGGCGCCTGGCCAGTGCGGTCAGTAATGCCGGTGGATTTGGGATCCTAGGCAGCGGAAGTATGTACCCGGATGTCCTAAAAGAACATATACAAAAGTGCCAGGCCTCCACCTCCCGGCCTTTTGCGGTAAACGTGCCCTTACTTTATCCGGACATTGATAAACACATTCAGATCATTATAGAAGAAGGAGTGAAATATGTTTTCACTTCGGCAGGAAACCCGAAAGCCTGGACTGCTGTGTTAAAAGAAAAAGGGATCAGGGTGATACATGTAGTCAGCAGCAGCAAATTTGCAAAAAAGGCAGAAGAAGCAGGCTGTGATGCAGTGGTGGCAGAAGGATTTGAAGCAGGGGGACATAATGGAAGAGAAGAAACCACGACGATGGTTCTTATCCCCTTGGTGGTGGATGCGGTAAAGATCCCGGTGATTGCGGCAGGTGGCATTGCAACGGGAAGACAGATGATGGCTGCGATGGTGATGGGAGCGGAGGGCGTACAGATCGGTAGTCGTTTTGTAGCGAGCCGGGAAGCTTCTTCACATCCAACATTCAAAGATCTTGTCATCCGTTCTGCAGAAGGGGATACGATCCTGACCATGAAACAACTGACCCCTGTGAGAATGCTTAAAAATGAGTTTTACCGCAAGGTCCAGGAAGCTGAATGGAAGGGAGCAACGCCGAATGAACTGGAAACGATTTTAGGCAGGGCCCGTGCCAAAAAAGGGATGTTTGAAGGAAATCTGGACGAAGGTGAGCTGGAAATAGGGCAGGTAAGCGCATTATTGCGTGAGATTTTACCAGCCGGGGAGATCGTAAAAAATGTGTGGAATGAATTCAGGGAGGCTTTGTCAAATCCGGTCAAAATGCTTTAATTTTAACCTATAAAGGACTGTGCGAAAGGGTATTCATTAACCGATCAATTCTTTGTCAGATGAAACCAAAGATGCTATTACTGGGTATTTCCCTGCTTGGTTTTGTGGTTGCCAAAGCAAGCGGCCCCAATGAGGGAAGTGGTAAAAAGTTAGACATGAACGGTACGGTAATCCATGGGGATACCAAGAAACCGCTGAAAGATGTGAGCATTACTGCTTACCTGGTTTCTAAAAAGGAATCCGTGGTACTGACCGATGAGAGTGGCAATTTCTCTTTTGAGGAATTGAAGTCAGGGATCTACAAATTTGTTTTTGAAAAAGCCGGGTTCAAGCGGATCATCAAGGAAAAGGTGGTGATCAATGCCGATGAAGCTTTCCAACTGAATATCGAAATGATCGAAACCAGTGATTACGATATCATGCCTTCACCCTTCCATTTCGCGAACGTTAAATAAATCAATCAAATCATTTATATCTAAACCGTCTCGATGTTGGGACGGTTTTTTTATTGACTAACCCTGGTCTCAAGATCTATATTTATTTGTTCCCACGGTTGAAACCGTGGGCTATGTCTAATAAAATTCATCCTGTTCTAATGCAGAGCCCACCGTTTCAGCGGTGGGAATCTGATGGATCCTGGATACAACAAAAAAGCCGTCCCTACGTAAGACGGCCCTTGTTTTCATGGCTAGTTACGGCTAATACCCCTTAGTCTACGTCGATATTGAAATCTTCACCCGATTTTTCAATCGAGAATGTTTTATGTTTGTCGAGGAAGGAACGATACTTATTAGTGATCTCGATACCTGCTGATTTTCCATTGACAGATAGTTCCCCATTCTTATAACGGATGCTGTAATTCTCTTTTTTATTGAGCAGCCCGTCTTTGGCAAGTCCGTCTACGAAATCAGTGTATTCTTTGATCTCGGACCTGGTCTTTTCCATATCCACCCGGACCTTTTCCATTTGCGGGCCCAGGTCCTTCATTTGTTCACGGACCTTTTCCATTTCGATATTCATCTTATCCATATCCAGGGCCTTTAATTTTTCCATTTCTTTCTGCATCCGGGGCCCGAGCTCTTTCATTTCTTCTTTCATTTTATCCATCTGCACCTTCATTTGTGCCCCCATCTCTTTGGACATTTCCATTTCCTTTTTTATGTTGTCCCAGTCGATCTTCGACATGGATGCTTCCACTTCTTTTTTGATCTTATCCATATCCACATCACGCATTGCCTTGTCGATCTCCATCCTGATCTTTTCTTTATCGATATTTTTCATGGCCTTTTCGATCTCTATTTGGGCTTTTTCCATATTCACTCTCCATTCCTTTTCATCCCAACCGTTCAGTACATCATCCAGGTCGCGTACCTTTTTTTCACTATCCTTTTCTTTCACTTTAGGGGTAGTGTCATTGATGCCAATAGGACGTTGTCCACTGGTTTGTTTAAAATCCCAGGAAACAAGACAAAGCGCGATGCCCACGGTGAGCATAACAAGGAGGATCCTTGGCGCGGTGATTAATTTAGCTTTCATACACTTTGGTTTTGCCCCGACAGGTCGGGGAGCTGGTTTAGAAATAGTCGAACGAAGAACTTCGTATCAAATATACGATTCACTTCGTATTTGGTTACAAATTTTTTTAGTTAAAATTTTTTAACAATTTCTGTCTGGGCCTCCCCAAACCCCTCCTTTGGAGGGGTTTTAGATCCCGATACTTCGAACAGCCGTTTATTGATATTAAAATGTAAAATGTTTCGTGTTGAACAATTAGCAGGATGCAAAAAAGAAGCTTCGCAGTGTTGGAGTCTGAGAACCCTCCTTTGGAGGGCAGGGAGGCTTTCTCTTCGTTAGCTCTTCCTGAATGCCCACCTGATCATCTCTTTCCAACTGGCTTTCTTTCCATACATGAGAATACCAGTGCGATAGATCTTGGAGGCAAACCAGGTAGTGAACATAAATCCCAGTATCAGCATGCCCATAGAGAGTGCCAGCTGCCACCAGGGCACCGTGCCCGGAATACCAAAGGGTATTCGTGCCATCATGATAATAGGGGAGCTGAAGGGAATGATACTTGCCCAAACAGCGAGGGGACTACTGGGATCATTAACTACAGGGGTCATCAGCAAGATCGAAAAGATCACCAGCATCGTAACGGGGAAAGCGAGGGATTGGGCTTCGCGGACATCTTCATTGATGGCGCTTCCGATGGCTCCATAGATGGAAGAATAGAAAAAGAACCCACCCAGGAAATAGAACCCAAAAAAGAAAAGTACCAGCGGAAAGTCCACACTGGTGAATATTTTTTGCACGCTACCCACCAGGTTACTGGCAGAGTTCATATTGCCAGAAGCTTTTGTGATATTATATAACAGGAAGATAAAGGCGATCCAAAGCAGGAATTGTGTCAGCGCAACCATACCAATGCCAATGATCTTTCCCAGCATCATCTGGAATGGTTTCACTGAAGAGACGATGATCTCCGCGATCCGGCTGGTCTTTTCTTCCATGACACCTGTCATTACCTGGTTGCCATAGAGCAGGATGATAAAGTAAATCAGGAATGCGCAGGCCATGGCAAGACCGCTGGCTGTCCGTGCATCTGATTTTGCATCATTTACGTTCTGCGACGAAAGCTCTATCCTGTTCCCGGTAAGGATCATTCTCTTGGAAATATCAATCCCTAATTTTTCATTTTTGACCTCATCCCAGATCCTGTTTATTTTGGCAGCTACTACCTGGGTGGATATTTCCCCGATTGCTTTTTTTGTTTGCAAGAACACCTGCGTCGATTCCTGACCGTCCCATTTGATGGCAGGGATAAAAACATAAGCCTGGTAACCGGCTGAATCGAAATTTGAGACGTTGATCGTACTGTTCTTACCTAATAAAGTGAGGGTGGAACTGTGATCCGCGACATTTTCCCTGTTTAAAAGTGTATCGGTAAAAAATCCTGAAGAATCAGCGAATGCTACTTTGAGATTATGCCGGGTGGTATCAGCGAGGTAACCGGTTCCAAAGATCATCGCCATATAAAATATGGGAAGCAACAGGGTAGCAATGATAAATGTGCGTTTCCTCACTCTTGTGAGGTATTCCCTTTTTATGATCAGCCATATCTTATGCATAACGGCTTGGTATTATTGTCATTAATTTTTTTGTTCAACGGCTTCTTGCGAAAGGAATTGACGGCTGACAGAAGTTCCTTCGACCAGTTTGATAAAAATGTCATTCAATGAAGGAAGGATCTCATTAAAGGAATGGATCGTCGTACCCTGTTGCAACAGGTATTGAAGTACCTGGTTAGCTGTCTGCCCTTCCCTGATCCTGACTACCAAACGATGTTCATCACGGCTGATCAAATCGAATGGTGCATGGGCAACTGTTGCTTCGGTGATCTGATCGGTTCCAATGCTGAAAAGATTTTCCTTGAAATCCTGTTTTACTTTTTTAACCGTTCCATCTAGGATCTTTTTCCCTTTATTCACCAATACAATATGGTCACAGATCTCTTCCACCTGCTCCATCCTGTGTGTGCTGAATATGATCGTTGCTCCCTGCCTGGCTAAATTGAAAATCTCCTCCTTGATTAAATTGCTGTTCACCGGGTCCAGTCCGCTGAAAGGTTCATCGAGAATGATGAGGCTGGGATTATGCAGGACCGTTGTCACAAACTGGAGTTTCTGGCTCATCCCTTTTGAAAGGTCCTGCACTTTTTTGGTCCACCAGCTTTCCATTTCAAAACGGGTAAACCAGGTCCTTATTCTTTGCAGGGCTTCGGCGCGTTTTAATCCTTTTAATTGAGCCAGGTACAGTGTTTGTTCGCCGATCTTCATTTTTTTATACAACCCTCTTTCTTCCGGCATATAACCAATCCTTTCCACGTCATTGGAGGGGTCGAATTTTCTTCCTTCAAATAAAATATTTCCGGCATCAGGATAAAAAATGCCCGTGATCATCCTGATCAGGGTTGTTTTACCGGCACCGTTTGGTCCCAGTAAACCAAAGATGCTTCCTTTCTCCACGGTAAGGCTGATATCATCAACGGCTTTCTGGGTGGCGAAATATTTTTTGATGTGCTGGAGTTCCAGGATGGCCATGATTCTATTTTGGGGGCAAATATAGTTTACATTCTACCAGTGGTGTAAATCCAGGAGTGAAATGCACCAGAAGAAAGGCAAATTGTACTTTTGCCTATTCCGATCCTGTATAATAATATTAAGCAGATGAAAAGACCTGTCATTAAAGTCATCTTACTGTTCATGGGCATTCATTTATTGAGCAGCTGGGGTTTCCTGGTCCATAAGACCGTTAACCAGCTGGCTGTTTACCAATTGCCCATAAAAATGAGGCCCTTCTTTTTCAGCAACATGAATTATATCGTGGAAAATGCCATCCGTCCCGACCAGCGGCGAAATACAGATTCAACGGAAGCGCCTAAGCATTTTATCGACCTCGAAGCCTATGGAGATTCAGCAGCCTGGAAAATGCCAATGGACTGGGACCAGGCCGTGAAACAATACAGCAAAGACACCCTGCTGAAGTATGGCTATGTGCCTTACCATATTATAGTCATGAAGGACCGGCTCACACATGCATTACGGAACAACCTGAAGGATAGCATTCTTTTTTATGCAACTGATCTCGGTCATTATATCGGGGATGCCAATGTTCCCTTGCATACTTCCATTAATTATGATGGTCAGCTGAGTGACCAGAAAGGCCTGCACTCTTTGTGGGAATCCATGATCCCAGAAATGGAAATCGATCAGTATTCTCTCAAAGGCCAGCGAAAAGCAGAATACCTGAAAGACCCCAAATTAGCGGTCTGGCAGGCAATCCGCCACGCGCATACTTTATTAAAAGATGTATTTAGCCAGGAAAAACAAGCCAGCGCAGGTTTTTCCGATTCCACAAAATTCCGCGTTCAGGTGAGAAGGGGCAGGGAAGTGAAATCATTTACTTCAGAATTTGCAAAAAGCTATAGCAAACGATTGGGCAATACGATCCAGGAACAGATCATGAATTCTGCCAACATGATCGCAGATTTCTGGTATACAGCCTGGGTGGATGCGGGAAAACCGGATCTTGATAATATTTCCAATTTGTTTGATAAAGCAAAGAAGAAAGCGATGAGAGTGGAAACGAAAGCGTATCGCAAGGACCAATTGCTGGATAGAAAACTGATGCTGGGAAAAGCAGCCGCAGCTTCAGATTAATGAAAGAATGATCCTGTCGGCCACTTTTTCACCATCCATGGCAGCACTGATGATGCCACCTGCATAACCAGCTCCTTCGCCGCAAGGAAATAATCCACGTATTTGCGGATGCTCTAAACTACCGGGGTCACGTGGCACCCTTACCGGGGAAGATGTACGGGATTCCGTGGCTACCACTACCGCCTCATTAGTAAAATAACCATCCCGGCCACCCCAACCCTTCATTTTTTTTCCAAATTCAATGATCCCCTGCTGGATGGAACGATAAATAAATCCCGGTAAGATATCTTTTAATAATGCAGAATGAATTCCCGGGAGATAAGAACACCCGGGAAGCGAGCCGGATAATTTTGCTTTTGTAAAATCAACCAATCGTTGCGCAGGGGCCACCATCCTGCCACCCCCTGCCTGAAATGCATTTTGTTCGATGGATTGCTGAAAATACATCCCTGCAAAGGGTCCGTGTTGTTTAAATGACTGGACATTTTTTTCTTCCACGGGAACTACGATACCGCTGTTTGCAAAAGGATTGTTTCTTTTAGAAGGGGACCAGCCATTGACCACTAATTCACCGGGGGCAGTTGAAGCAGGTGCGATAATGCCTCCCGGGCACATGCAAAATGAGAAAGCGGAAGCGTCCGCTGTTTTTTCCACCCAACTATAAGAAGCTGGCGGAAGAAACTCATTTCTTGTCTTGCAATGATAGCGGGCACTGTCGATCAGGTCTTGCGGGTGCTCCACTCTCACACCCAGGGCAAAGGGTTTGAATTCGATCGCTATTTTTTTATCCGACAAAAGCCGGAATATATCCCTTGCCGAATGTCCTGTTGCCAATATGAATGCATCTCCCCGGTACAGTTCGCCGGTTTGTGTTGTAACGCCGGTCATTTTATCTTTTTCAATGATAAGATCTGTCACTTTTTTTTCAAAATGATATTCTCCCCCGCAGGCTGTTATTTTTTCCCGGATCGCAGTAATGATAGAAGGCAGTTTATTGGTCCCGATATGGGGATGCGCTTCATATAATATATTATGGTCTGCCCCGAAATACACGAATTCCTGCAATACCCTGTGTACGTCGCCTCTCTTTGTGCTCCGGGTATATAATTTCCCATCACTGTAAGTTCCTGCACCTCCTTCTCCGAAACAATAATTGCTTTCGGGGTTCATTTCCCCTTTTTTATTGAGGGTGGCAAGGTCACGCCGGCGGGATTTTACATCCTTACCCCGTTCGAGAATGATGGGCCTGATGCCGGAAGCGATCAATCGCAATGCAGCAAACAAACCCGCGGGCCCAGCACCTATAATGACCACTGATTTTTTTGCATGCCGGGTATCTTTGTATAGCGGCTTTTCAATAAGCGGTACTTGCCAGGGTTCGTTGATGAATGCACGCAGCTGGATAATGATCTTCGGTTCATGACTCCTGGCATCCACCGATTTTTTCAGCAGGTTATAACCTGTGATCGCTTCCCTATCTGCCGATACAGCATCCGCGATCGCTTTTTTTATGGCTGGTTCAGAAGCTGCTTCCGATGGAAGCAGTTGTAAATGGAGCGTCTTTTGCATGTAGCCGGGTATTTATCCCGGATTGGCAAAATTGCGGAAAAAGGGGCTATCTTCAAAGTAGTTCATCATTATGAAACGGCACTCCTACATTCCGCCCATTCTTTTTGTTTTTACTATTTTCATTTTATCGTGTAGTTCTTCTTACCAGTCTCAGTCACTTGCCTATAAAAATTACCGGGTGACCCCGCAGGGAAAAGAAGACCCTTCATTGCAGGAAGTGATCAAACCGTATAGTGACAGTGTAAATAAAAGTATGAACGATGTGGTGGGGGTAGCAGAAAAAAGCCTGGAGAAAAAAACATTAGAAAGCACGTTGGGCAATTTCATGGTAGATGCCTTCTTTATTATGGCGAAAGAGAAATACAATGTACAGGTGGATGGAGCGATCATGAATTACGGAGGTATTCGCTTAACGCAGCTACCGGCCGGGAACGTGACCCGGGGGAAGGTATTTGAATTGATGCCTTTTGACAATCTCCTCATTCTTCAAAAAATGAAAGGTGATGTGCTTCAACAATTACTGGATCTTACAGCTGCCATGGGTGGATGGCCGGTGGCCGGGCTCAGCATGCAGATCAAAGACAAGAAAGCAGTGAACGTATTGATCGGTGGAAAAGCATTGGATCCGCAAAAGATCTATACGATCGCGAATTCCGATTTTTTGGCGAATGGGGGCGATAATGCGGATATGCTCCGCCCTATCGCACAGATCACTAACGGTTACCTCATGAGAGACGCCCTATTTGATTATATTAAATGGCTGAAAAGCCAGGGAAAGAATATCATTGCTAATGAAGAAAAACGTGTAAGCAATGCTCAATAGGAAAAAGTTTTTAAAACAAGGCGCCCTGACTGCCGCTGGATTACTGGCGGGTCCTTCTCTCCTGGAGGCTGCTGAGTACTTTTCTCCAATCAAGCTTACTATCCTGCATACCAACGACGTACACAGCCGGCTGGAGCCCTTCCCGATGGATGGTGGCCGTAACCAGGGGCTGGGTGGAGTGGCTGCCAGGGCCAACCTGATCCGCCAGATCAGGCAGGAAAATGACCAGGTTTTATTACTGGATGCCGGGGATATTTTCCAGGGCACCCCGTTTTTCAACTTATATAAAGGTGAACCCGAAATGAAGGCCATGACTGCCATGGGATATGAAGCCTGCACCATCGGCAACCATGATTTTGACGGGGGCATGGAGAATTTGGCCACGCAACTTTCAAAGCACGCGCGTTTCCCGATGCTGGTATGCAATTATGATTTCAACGGTACGCCGATGGAACAGCTTACACAACCTTACACGACCATTAAAAAAGGAAAAATAAAAGTGGGCGTTTTTGGAGTCGGTATTGAAATGCATGGATTGGTGCCGGATAATTTATCTGGCGCTACAAAATATCTTGACCCGGTTCAAAAAGCAAATGAAGTGGCAGGAAAATTAAAGAAGGATGAGAAATGTGATATGGTGATCTGTTTATCGCACCTGGGATT
Source organism: Chitinophagaceae bacterium (assembly GCA_035474355.1). GTDB lineage: Bacteria > Bacteroidota > Bacteroidia > Chitinophagales > Chitinophagaceae > DATINK01. The sequence goes on from DATINK010000001.1 coordinate 9,867, forward strand.
TCAATATAAAGGCTCCAATAAAGTGAGTGATGAAACATTTGCGAAAGACACGCAGGATATCGATCTCATCATCGGAGGGCACACGCATACGTTTTTTGACAAACCGCTTGAATATAAGAATAAAAAAGGAGATGACGTGATTGTGAACCAGGTAGGTTGGGCGGGGATAGTATTAGGCAGACTTGATTTTGAATTTTCCAAATTTTCGGGCAAAAAAATGGCAAAATCACACGTGATTTCCGTTTCTCAAAAATGAGGCGGGTAAAAATTTTTTTTTAGAAAAGATTTGTAGATATTCGCCTCCCTGTCATTCATTTTTTCAATGGTGGTCCTTTGAAATAGTCGACAAGAAAAAGATAACCCGGCCGATAAATTACTTACTAACTGATGGAGAAAAATGCTGATAAAGTTTGGACCAGTTGCCTGAAGATCATTAAGGATATCGTAGAATGGCAGCACTACAAAACCTGGTTCGAACCGATCACGCCGGTATCATTAAAAAATAATGTACTCGTCATCCAGGTTCCCAGTCAATTCTTTTTCGAGTATCTCGAAGAACATTACGTAAATTTATTAGCGAAGACCCTGAAAAGAGAATTGGGTAAAGAAGCGCGGTTGGAATATCGCATCATGGTGGATAGCGGCAACAGTAAAAACAAACCGCTCACGATGGATATTACCGGCCAGGGTTTTAAAACTTTTTCAAATAACGAAATGGATTTTCCCCTCGTCATTAATAATCCCGTAAAGAATCCATTTGTCATACCGGGTCTCAAGAAGATGCAGATCGACCCGCAACTCAATCCCATTTATACTTTCGAGGCTTTTATTGAAGGTGACTGCAACCGGGTGGCCCGCAGGGCTGGAAAGACCGTTGCCGAGAAGCCGGGCGCCAATTCCTTTAACCCCCTGGTTATCTATGGCGGAGTAGGGCTGGGAAAGACACACCTTGCACAGGCGATTGGAAATGAGGTCAAAAGGAGCAATCCCAACAAAGTCGTGCTCTATGTCAGCTCCGAAAAATTCATCAACCAGTTCATGGATCATAGTCGCAATAATGCGATCAATGACTTCATACATTTCTACCAGCTCATCGACGTATTGATCATTGATGATGTCCAGTTTTTTGCCAAAGCAGAAAAATCACAGGATGCATTCTTTGCCATTTTCAACCACCTGCATCAATCCGGCAAACAACTTATTCTTACTTCCGATAAACCACCCAAAGACCTGGAAGGTGTACAGGAAAGATTATTAAGCCGGTTCCGCTGGGGACTCAGCGCCGACCTGCAGGTACCGGATTATGATACGCGTATTGATATCCTGGAAAGAAAGATGAAGAATGATGGGTTGGATATGCCCAAAGAAGTGGTGAAATATATTGCCTATAATATCAGCAATAATGTACGTGAACTCGAAGGCGCATTGATATCACTATTGGCACAATCTTCGCTAAACCGTAGAGAGATCGACCTGGATCTCGCTAAAAAAGTGCTGCGAAATTTTGTAAAATCATCAAGTAAGGAGATCACGATTGAAACGATCCAGCGCATGGTATGCGAATATTTCGACGTGCCGTATGATAAATTATTACAGAAAACGCGCAAAAGAGAGATCGTGCAGGCCCGGCAGATCACGATGTACCTGGCCAAGGCATTTACCAAAAATTCATTGAAAACGATCGGCGAACATTTCGGTGGACGGGATCATACTACTGTTATACATTCCTGCCAGACTGTAAAGGACCTGATGGATACAGATGGTGTATTCAGGGAGAACGTCCTTGAATTGCAGCAAAAGGTGCAGTTAGCTGCCATGTAAAATTCCCCAATCACAAATCGCAAATTACAAATCTCAAATTCAGGAGTTTTCTCATTTGGAATTTGTGATTTGACTAATTGGGATTTGTCTCGCCTTATAGCTATTTTTGCATCCCATTCTAAAGGCTTTTCGGAGAGGTGCCTGAGTGGCCGAAAGGGCCGGTTTGCTAAACCGTTGTACGAGCTTAAACTTGTACCGAGGGTTCGAATCCCTCCCTCTCCGCTGATTCAGCCTTATCAAGGCACTGATAAGAAAGGAAAAAAGAATTTTCGGGAAGTAGCGCAGTCCGGTAGCGTACCTGGTTTGGGACCAGGTGGTCGCAGGTTCGAATCCTGTCTTCCCGACAAAACGGCTCTTAATGAGCCGTTTTTTTATGCTTTTTTTTGAGTGGACTGATGACTGGCATCTGCTTTTTATCTTTTCGTGGCAACCTGGCTATCGCTTCAAACAGGTTCCGTATTCCCTGCAGGCAACTCAGACAGATGATCTTAATATCCAGCCAGAGATTGGCTTTGCGTACATATTGCGCATCCCAGTAATATCGAAGAATAATACTTTCATAATCTGTAGTGGGCCCATGATAACCGTTGATCTGTGCCCAACCCGTAATACCCGGCCGGACCAGCCCGCGAAATGCATAGGAAGATACGACGAATGAAAAACGGATACAATCATGCACCATATGCGGGCGGGGTCCTACAACACTCATCTGCCCAGCCAATACATTGAAAAATTGAGGAAGCTCATCCAGGTTGGTCCTTCTTAAGAAACCTCCCAGCCGGGTAATACGGCAATCATCTTTGCCGGCCTGTACTTCATCCGCTTCTTGATTCGGTATCATCGTCCGGAACTTTAAACAGATAAACGGCTTTCCATTTAACCCGATCCTCTTTTGTTTGAAAAAAACCGGCCCTTTTGAACCCGCTTTGATCAGCAAGGCAAGAACAGGGAGGAGCCAGCTCAGGACCGTGAGTATCGCCAATGATGAAAAGACAATATCAAAGAATCGCTTGATAAGTAAATACTTCTTTTTACTGGCAACGAAGCTTCTGACGATTGCGTTTCGATTGGGTACGTTGTTACGTGGAACACCCGGGAATTCTTTATGGTAGTTTAATGCGGACAAATTGAAAAGGATATCCTGAATGAATTACCCGGAATTTTAATCGTTGCTCAGCTTGAAAAGGTTGCTTAAGATCCTGAATCGAAAACATGTTCAATACACTTCAAATAGAACGGCTGAAAGTACCGGAACAATCGATTGAACAACAATCCCGGGTATTGGAAGTACTCGCATATTTCGACATTTTTCATTACCCGCTTTTATCATCAGAGATCAGGTTATATCTCAGCGAAATAATGAGTATACCCGAACTTACCGAAACCCTGCAATCGCTGGAAAAGGAGAAACGTATATTTCACATGGGAGATTTCTATGCACTTCATTCTAATTATTTGCTGGTGGAAAGGCGTATTGAAGGTAACCGCCGGGCGCATCAACTCCTGCCCCGGGCATTTCGCAACGGAAGGTTCCTGTTCCGGTTCCCCTTTGTAAGGGCCATTGGCATTTCAGGCTCTCTTTCCAAACATTTTGCGGATGAAAGAGCGGACATTGATTTTTTTATCATTACAAAAACCAACCGGCTCTGGATCGCACGTACCTGCATGCATTTGTTCAAGAAAATCATGATCCTGCTGGGTAAACAACATGGCTTTTGCATGAATTATTACCTGGATGAATCTTCACTCAAACTGAAAGACCAGAATATTTATACGGCTATTGAATTAAAGACGCTCTTACCCGTCAGGGGAAATGAGTGCCTGGCCCGGCTGCTCGCGAATAATCCCTGGACCGAGAGCTATCTGCCCGCCTGTAACCGGAGCTTTTCAACGGAAGAAAAAAAGAAACCTCATGTAATTAAAAAATGGATCGAATGGGTATTTGATAACCGGCTGGGAGATCGATTAGATGATCTTTTATGGAAAATAACCTCGCGGAGATGGAATAAAAAGGAAACAAAAGGCAAAAGAAATAATAAGGGACTTACGCACAGGCTGGATACCGGTAAACATTTTGCCCGCTCCAACCCGGGGTCATTCCAGGAGAGGGTTTTAGAGCTCTACCAGGAAAAGCTTACCAAATGTAGAATGTAAAATATAGGATGTAAAATGTAAAAGTTTCTACAGGCCTTTTACATTCTACATTTTACATTCTATATTTTACATTTCATAGGTCTTTCTTCTTGAAAGTAATGATGTAATAATCTCCAATCGACCTCCAGGGCCATTTCCCTTTCCATTTGTCTTCTTTTTTCTTTAAAAACTGGAATAATCGGGGATGTTTCTTTGCGAAATGTTCTATATAGGAAGGTGGCACGATCGTACAGAGGCCTTCTATTGATATAACCCGGCAACATTTTTTTACATACCTCTTTACATAAGAAGGATTATAATAAAAGCAACGAAAATATTCTTCCTCAATATGTGCTCTTGCCCCTTTTTTCCCGCTGAAACGCCTGAAAGCGGTCCGCAACCTTCCCTTGAAAAGCAAAAGGAATTCCCAAAGACAAAACCTGGGTAAAATGACCAGGGTAGCCAGCCCCCCCGGTTTGAGAAGGGCGGTAATTTCCAGTAATACTTTTTTTAGATCCGCCGTACAATTCAATCCTGCAAAATTGGAAAACACAAGATCATAAGGCCCCCGTTTCTTCAATAAGGTAAGGTTGGTAAATGAACATTGC
>DATINK010000002.1:0-3786 GCA_035474355.1 Chitinophagaceae bacterium
CCCTCGGGTAAGCAAACAGCCTGCACGATCATCGAAGCAGGACCTTGCGTGGTCACCCAGGTGAAGACCAAAGAATCCGATGGCTACAATGCTTTACAGCTTTCTTTCGGAGACAAGAACGAAAAGCACAGCAACAGCCCCGAAAAAAATCACTTCGCAAAGGCAAACACTTCTGCCAAGAAATTCTCAAAAGAATTCCGCAATTATTTCCAGGAAAAAAATATTGGTGAAACGATCACTGTCGACATTTTCTCTGAAGGAGAAATCGTGGAAGTGGTAGGCACTACAAAAGGAAAAGGATTCCAGGGTGTTGTAAAACGTCATGGATTCCATGGTGTGGGTGGCCAGTCGCATGGTCAGCATGATCGTAGCCGTGCACCCGGTTCATTGGGTAACTCATCCGATGCAGCACGGGTAATGAAAGGCATGAAGATGGGTGGTCGCACCGGCACAGACAGGGTGAAATTGAAAGGCCTGCAGGTGGTAAAAATTTTTACTGAGAAGAATTATATCCTGATCAGTGGTTCGGTACCGGGCTATAATGGCTCGATCGTATTGATACAAAAATAATTTCAATGTAGGGTCAAGGCATGCCTTGACCCTACAACGTTTAAATATTATACAATGCAAGTTGACGTAATGACGATAAAGGGAAAGAAATCCGGCCGGACCGTGGAATTGCCCGATGAGATCTTTGGCATCGAGCCCAATAACCACGTGGTTTACCTGGCCGTGAAACAATTCCTTGCCAGCCAGCGCCAGGGTACGCACAAAGTCAAGACCCGCGCGGAAGTAAAAGGCGCCAGCCGCAAACTTCACCGCCAGAAGGGGACAGGCGGAAGCCGGAAAGGAAATATCCGGAATCCATTATATAAGGGAGGCGGAACCATTTTCGGACCCAAACCGCACGATTATGTGCTGAAGTTGAACCGGAAGGAAAAGGACCTTGCTAAAATGTCGGCGCTGGCTTTTAAAGCAAAAGAAAAAGCAATTGTTGTAGTAGAAGACATCAAACTGGATGCTCCCAAAACAAAATCGTTTACCGATATCCTGGTAAGCCTGAAAGTGGGAGATAAGAAAGTGATGGTAGTGATGCCGGAATTCAATGACAACCTTCAATTGGCGATGCGCAACCTGCCCACTGTATCCGGCGTGTTGTTAAGCGATATCAATACATACGATCTCGTTCACCACGATGTAGTCGTGTTGACGGAGAGCGCAGCTAAAATATTCTCTGAAGAAGAAAAAGCGGAGGCATAACATGAAACTATCTGAAGTACTGATAAAACCCATTTTGAGCGAGAAGGCCAATGCGCAACAGGAAAAATTGCGCCGCTATGCTTTCCGCGTTCATCACAGGGCCAACAAACTGGAGATCAAAAAAGCCGTAGAAAGTTTTTACGGTGTAAACGTTGTGGATGTGAATACAACAGTGGCTCCGGGAAAAAACAAGTCAAGGTTTACCAAGGCCGGTGTGATTTCCGGTCGCAAGCCTTCTTTCAAGAAAGCTTTTGTAACCGTGGCAAAAGGGGAGAACATTGACCTGTATTCGGCAATTTAACCTTGTCCGGCCCCCATCCCCTGAAGGGGAGAAAGGAATCCGGATAAATGAAGTTGAAAAATAAAATACGCTTATTCCCCTCTAGGGGATAGGGGCAAAAAGAACTGAATCATGGCATTAAAAAAATTTAAACCAGTAACGGCCGGCACACGCTGGAGGATCGGGAACTCTTACGCAGAGGTAACGACCAATATACCGGAAAAGAGTTTGCTGGAACCGAAGAAAAGAACTGGCGGACGTAATTCTTCCGGTCACCTAACGATGCGTTATAATGGTGGTGGGCATAAGAAAAAATACCGTTTGATCGATTTCAAACGTAACAAGCCGGGCATCGAAGCTTCTGTATTAAGTATAGAATACGATCCGAATCGTTCTTCCTTTATTGCTTTGTTGCAATACATGGATGGAGATAAAAGATATATCCTGGCTCCCCAGGGTTTGGAAGTGGGACATAAAGTGATCAGTGGAAATGATGTTGCTCCTGAAATAGGGAATGCATTGCAAATGAAAAACATCCCATTGGGTACGATGGTGCATAATATAGAGATGCAACCGGGACAGGGTGGAAAGATCGCGAGGAGTGCGGGTTCATCAGCGCAATTGACCAACAAGGAAGATAAATACGCTGTATTGAAAATGCCGAGTGGTGAATTGAGAAAAGTATTGATCAATTGTTATGCTACGGTAGGTGTTGTTGGCAATAGCGATCATAGCCTGCAGAGTATGGGTAAGGCCGGTCGTAACCGTTGGAGAGGAATTCGTCCCCGCACCCGTGGTGTGGCGATGAACCCGGTGGATCACCCGATGGGTGGTGGTGAAGGAAAGGCATCCGGTGGACAGCCGCGCAGCAGGAACGGACAGTATTCAAGAGGTTTGAAAACGCGTCAGCATCACAAGGGAAGTAATAAACTTATCATCCAGCGTAAGGACGGTAAGAAATTATCGAAATAACAAATAACAAATTGTAAATAATTATGGCTCGTTCAATTAAAAAAGGCCCTTATGTAGCCGGTCACCTGGAAAAAAAGGTGCTCAACATCAATGAGGGCAAGGCCAAGAAAAGTGTGATCAAGACCTGGAGCCGCCGTTCAACGATAACGCCGGATTTCGTGGGTCACACATTCGCGGTGCATAACGGGAATAAATTTATCCCGGTATATGTAACGGAGTTCATGGTAGGTCATAAGCTGGGTGAGTTTGCGCCCACCCGCCAGTTCAAAGGACACTCAAGTAAGAAGATCGAAGTAACAGCATAAAAGAAAACAGAAAATGGAAGCAGTAGCAAAACTCAGGAATTACCCCACCTCACCCCGTAAGATGCGCTTATTGGCGGATTTGATCAGGGGTCAGCGCGTGGATAAGGTTTTGGCCGAACTGGAACATAGCCCCAAGCACCCGGCCGTGCCTTTGCGCAAGCTGGTGATGAGTGCCATCAACAACTGGAAACAGAAGAATGAAGGCGGGGATGAAACAACTTTAGTGGTGAAGACCATTTTTGTTGACGGCGCCAGGACATTGAAAAGAATGCGCCCCGCTCCGCAGGGAAGAGGCTATCGTGTTCGCAAGAGAAGTAATCACGTAACTGTAATTGTAGATACAAAATCGTAATTCGTCATTCGTAAATCGTAAAACGTATCATGGGTCAAAAAGCAAATCCGATCGGTAACAGGTTAGGCATCATCCGCGGATGGGAGTCTAACTGGTATGGCAGCAAAAAAGATTACGCTTCCAAACTGATTGAGGACCACAAGATCAGAACTTATCTTATGGCACGTATCAATAAAGGTGGTATTTCAAAAATCGTTATTGAGCGTACGTTGGGCAAGTTGATTATCACTATCCATACTTCCAAACCAGGTATCATCATTGGTAAAGGTGGTGGTGAAGTGGATCGTGTAAAAGAAGAGTTGAAGAAACTTACCAGCAAGGATGATGTTCAGATTAATATCCTGGAGATCCGCCGCCCTGAACTGGATGCGATGATTGTCGGAGATACTATCGCACGCCAGATTGAAAACCGTATCAACTTCAAACGTGCTACCAAAATGGCAATTGCATCTGCATTGCGCATGGGAGCTGAAGGTATAAAAGTGAAATTAAGTGGTCGTTTGAATGGTTCTGAAATTGCACGTAGCGAAGAGTTTAAACAAGGCCGTGTTCCTTTACATACTTTTCGTATGGATATAGATTATGCCAATGTATTTGCACAAACAGTGTATGGTAAA
>DATINK010000003.1:0-8840 GCA_035474355.1 Chitinophagaceae bacterium
AATTCATTCATGATCCTTTTTTGCGGGGTCATGCTGGCCGGCAGTTTTTTCCGCCCGGGCCCAGCAAAACCTGGATTTCAATTCAAAAACGATCGTCAACCTGAACGATGGTTCTGTCATTACCATGTATGCGCAGACAGAAGGCAGCGGCGCCCTTGCAAAAGGGGGGAAGAACTATTATTATGTGCCCACGCAGGCCATGCTGTCAAAGAATCCGCAGACCCAGGTTCCGGAATTCCTCTTCCTGAAATATGTGACGGAAGAAAGGGAAGACCAGGGAGGCGTGAGTGGTGCTTTGATGCATTTCCTGATGCAATTGGGATATACAAAAGAGCAACAGGCTGAGATGCAGGCCAAACTCCAGAGTAAAGTACCGGGAGCCATTGTGAAAGGGCCCGTGGATCTTTTTGCAGCGGAAGATGATAATTCATTCCGCATCACTTCAGCAACGGTGAATAAAGACGGCGGTATGGTGAAAAGCCTTGTCACTTCCGGTAAAGCTCCCTTGCAGGAAGGCGCAAAAGTAGCAGTGGCCACCAATCTGAATAAATACGGCGCCCAGTTGATGGCTGTTACATTCAAAGAGAACTCATCGATCACTGACCTGAGCTGTGATTTCTTTTATAAATATTATGTCAAAGTGAATGGACTGAAAGCTTCCATCATAGTTGACTATAGCAAAATGTCACAGGTGATGAAAGAGGATAAGGTAAAAGCCGAATACTACCGCAAAGAGACTAAAGATGAGGTACAGGAGAGCCAGAGCTGGAGTGAATTACATTCACTTTATGATAAGATGGTGGAAAATAATGCAATCGTCATCAAGATCGACCAGGGTATTCCCAATGCGACAACGGAGAAACTCACTGAGCTTTTCTTCCAGATGTTCATGGACAAATTCGCCAAACCCGCCCAGGATAAACCCCAGGCCCCTGCAGCAACGGATAAGGAAAAAGAATACCTGCCCGGTAAGAAAGATGCTTATGGGTATTACCTCGATGTAAAACGGATCGAGACAAGTATCCAGAGAAAAAGAGAAGTCATCACAATGAACTATAATTATATGCTGGGAATGCCGGTTGCTTTTTCTCAAAACCTGAAGACCTGGTACAATTCAGCAAAGGATAATCAAAGCTGTGTATTCAGCGTGTTGCTGAACGACCAGTTTTACAAACACATGGACATCCGTTTTGTACTGGACCTGGAAGCCAAGGAGATGTTTGACCAGGAAGTGAATTATGTAACCGTCAATGTGCGGAAGAAAAGAGGTTCGGGTAATGACTTCACCGACCGGGTGACGCTGGATAAAAAATTTGTTACAGACAAAGGCATTACTGCTGCCATGACATATGCCGCTGGGGATGATAAGAATGTAGACATGTATCAGTATATGACCCAGTGGAGTTTGAGAGGTGGAAATGTATTCCCTGCCAAACCTGTCTGGGAACAGGGACAAATGGAAGCGGTGACTTTGAAACCACCGGTTGTCCCCCGCACGATCGAGTTTGAAGGAGACCTTGAAAAATTTAAAGCCATGGGTTTCAGCCGGGCGACTTTGCAGGTTAGGTATAAGAAATATGGAGAAGAAGTAGAAGAGAATCTGAACCTTTCACCAGCAAAGGGAGAACCGCTGGTCAGTAAAATGTTGTTTATGGATCGGGATACCCGGGGTTATGTCTACAGGCTGGTACTGAATCATACGACCGATGGAAAGCTGGCCCTGCCCTGGAGTGCCAAGGTCAATGATTATTATGTTTATGCTGTATTACCCGACAGTCTCTCGGATAAAACTTCTGATGTCTTTTCAAAAGCAGTCGATGCCGCAAAAAACATCATTCCAGCAGGAGTGGGCGGTAAAGTTGTAGACAAAGTTTTGGACGGATTCAAAGAAGTCCTGGGCGTTTTAAAGAACTAATACTTTTAAAATAAAAAATATGAAAAAGATATCCTTGTTTCCCTTGTGCCTGCTCTTGTTGCTGGTTTCGGCTACACGATTGTCGGCACAACAAAAGGAATTTGTTCAGCGGATATTATTGGACAAACCTACCGATGCCGGTCCGTTGAAAGTTTTTCCCGTAGTGGAGGATCCCAATAGCTATTATTACCTGCCCAATAAACTAAGGCTGGCAGAGGATGAAAATGGCCAACCCAAATTCATGTTCCTGAAATACGTGGAGAACGTACGTTCGGGCGCCACTGAAAAAGAAGCCAACGTAGGAAATGGAGGAGGCTATGTTCATTTATTGGTGGGTTTACATGTAACCGATGAAGAGAAGAAAGAAGCCCAGCAGGAATTGAGGAGAACCAATCCAAATGGGAAGATCGTTGGACCTGTTGTTTACCGTGGCGGCACCATGGCCCTGGTCACCAAGGCTGTTATTACCAATGCAGCTGATGGTGAAAATGGAAAGAGCAGGGTATTGGGTATTGGCCCGGCCCCTGTGCTCGAAGGAGATAATATAGCGGTTTCTTTTTTGCTGAATAAACTGGATGCAACTTTATTGTTTGCCACATTAAAAACAGCAACGCCTGATATTTCTTTTAACCTGAACATGATGTTGGGAGGATACCAGTCGCCGGTTGAATTCAAGATCGAAGTTGACTGGGATAAAGTATATACACACGATATTTTCAATGCTGGTATCGCAACACCCATTTTGCAGGCTGAGATCGGTGTAGCCGTTCAGCAATTAAAAGAATCCGGGGCCATAAAGATCACGCAGATCGGGGAAGATCCCAATATGCAAAAGTTGCAGGATGTATTGACCAATAAAATGATCGATATGTGTTTCCAGCCTTTTGGAAAGGAGGGTTCTCCGAACTGGGCGGAATTGGGACAGCCGCTGAATGGAGGAAAGAGTTACCTGGACAGGGCCAGCGAACAACTGAATAAGGAAAGGGATGCGGTGAGAACTCAAAATGATAAGATCAGGGCAGAGAATAAGGATGAGAGAAGATATACGGATGAAGAGAACAGGAGAAGAAGAGATGAAGAAGACAAGAGAAATGCAGCGAATGCAGGAAAAGATACATCGAAAACTTCAGGAGGGATCAATAATGGAGTAAAGAATACCGGCTTATCCAGCAAGGAAGGTCCCAATGGAGATAATAGTACGACATCGGCGTCCAATGTTTTGCAGAGCGGTATGTTACCTCCTTCCAATACCCGTTCAGGAAGCAATAATAGTGTGGGCCCGGCATTTAAGAATCCGGCGAATTATAAAAAAGCTAATTCGCCCATTGAAGATCTTCAACCGGCAACGGCCACACAAACTCCACAGGAATCTTTGCCGGTGATCAACATTGTGGCTTCTTACCAGAAAAAGACGATCAAGCATACGGGTCACTATACGGCTGAGGCTAAAACCTACTTCACTACTTCCCTGAATGAACCTTTCGCAGGAAATATTGGAAAGATCAATTGTAAGAATTGCATCCTGGAGATCAACACGGATGATCCGCTGTACAAACAACGCGAAGTGGTTTGTTTCATTGATGGAGAAATCTCCCAGGATTTTGACAAGTATATCAATTATGTTTCGGTCAGCATGCGGAAAAAACATCCGGGAGGCGATTATACTACCGATGAAGTAAGAGTTGACAGAAAGAATTTCAACAGCGAAGGAAATAGTTTCAAATTGATGTATGGATGGATGCCGGGTGATAATGACAGGAAAACCTGGCTGAACTATGAATACAAAACGGTTTGGAATTTCTTCGGAGGCGGAACAGTAGAAAATGACTGGGCTGCCACCAATAATCCTGTTGTACCCCTGAAGGCGCCGGTAAACAGAAGGACAGTAAATATCAACGCTGACCCGGACGCAGTGAAGGCAAATAATATTCGCAGCGCAACCGTAAGGATCTATTTCAAAATAGGGGGAGAGGAGCAGGTCAAACAGGTAAGCCTGAATTTGTTCAAACAGGTTTATTCAGCATCCATTGATTTCATTTTGCCCAAGGGCCAGACAGAATATGAATATGAGATCGAAATGCTGAAAGGAACAACGCCGGTAAAATCCGGGAGGCAGAAAACCTCCCTGGATGATATATTCATTGAGTAAGACATAAGAAAATGAAATATTCTGTTGTAACCGGGATTTTCCTTTGTTCCGTTGTTGGCTCCTATTCGCAGAAGCCTCCGACGACACAGGAGACTTTAGCGTTCCTGAGAAAGAACATCACGGTTCAATATATCGCAAAGCCGAATGCAGATAATTCGCCAATCGCTACAATCGATCCGGAAAGCGTTGCAAAAAACACCAATGGGATCGTCTTCGGAACGAAGAGCAATAACAAAATGGAGATCGGGGCGCAGTTTTTAATTAGCCTCTTCCAGGATGATAAAGACAAGGATTTCAACAGTTCACAATTGCAACTGCTTGCGAACCTTGTTATGTTGATCTCCTCAAAACCATTTACCATTGCTTTTGTAAACGATGCCGTTGATCCTATTCAGCCCAAATATGTTCCCCAGTACCGGTTTGATACGATACAGGCGATTCCGGGATGGCTGACTGTATGGCCTGCCGTATTTGCACCGGACGACCCGAAATCTGCCGGAACGATTATCGTAGGGGAAAAACTATTCAGGGATCTGAAGGAATTTCAGATTGTCTTTCTGAACCTGGTCACTTGTATGTATGTAAAGGAATTCGGATCCTACAGTTTTTTCGCCACACACGAAACACCGCAGGCCAGTGCTTTTGCGGCGAATCCTGTGCTTCGGCGAAAGATCAAATACTGTTTCCCGAATCCAGATACCCGAAAGACAGTCAACCTCGGTATCGCTACCGGTGTGACCTATATGATCGCAGATGCTTATAAAAAAGATGCTGCCCAATGGTTCGGTGAACCGGATATTGTGATCAGGACCCGGGTTGAGAGTGGAAAAGCGTCGGGGCCAGGGGTCAGTTCAATTCCTGATAATGTACAACTGAAGAACATAATAGATAAAGATAATCTTGCTGACAAAGGATATGATCTTGTTTCTCCTCCCTTTGAGCCTCATCCATCATTCTCTTATGGAAAAGGATTCCGGCTACAGGACCTGGGTCCGAAATATATCATCCGGAATGAGGTGAGTCTCGGATTGTTTTCCATTTTTTTTCTCAATAATCTCGGCGTTGGGGAATTCCTGAATGTGGTCACATTTAATAATAACCGTTTGTTGAATGCCGCACCGGAGAACAGGCTGGCCATATTCATTGAAAATCTATGCCTGATGTTATTGAATGGCCAAACCCTGGCCGATGTAAAAGCCAAACCCCCACAGAAGAAAGGATACCTGCTGGGACTGGCGATGTTCGATCTGTTCACGGGATATATTCCCAATGCAAATGCGGCACTTTTTAATCAGCTCGCCGGGGGTACTATTTCCCCGGACCTGATGGCTTTGTATTTCGGTGAAATCAGGAATACCTGTATGGAAGCAGCAAAAAATACCAAGACCTATGCGGACCTGTCATTAGTGGAGGTTCAAGTCGTGAGTATTAAGAGGATGCTGGGTATGCAATAGTTTAATTGGATCAAATAAAAAGATTAAGAATGAGGTGGATTTTAAAACTAACAGGTCTTGCGGGGTTGAGTCTTTCTGCTATATCGGCACAAGCCCAGTCCCCTACAGCCACAGAGGTATTAAACTATCTCAAACAAAACATCAAGATCCTTTACCTCGCTAAACCGAATGCAGATACGCCCCGGATTGTCAGTATCAATCCGGAAGGAATCTTCCTGGATACCGATGGGATCATTTTCGGGCAGAAAAGTAATAATGGTATGGACAAATGCGCCCAGATCTTATTTTCACTTTTTAAGACTAGAAACAGTAGCGGTAAGGGCGGAGATGGCAAATTGCAGGATGCAGTCTACCAGGTATTGAAAATGACAGGAAAAACGGTGACGATAACTTTTGTCAATGATGTGGTAGAACCCATTCAGTCCAAATATGTACCACAATATATGTTCGATACGACTACTTCACAGGACAAGCTGGTCATTTCGAGCAGGGGTTTTTCACCCGATGAGCCTACCTCATTAGGAATGTATATCACCGGGGAGGCTACAAAAACGGATGCGTTATTGCCACAGGCCTTTTTATTATATACGCTGATGAACATGGGTTTTAAAGATTTTGATACCGGTAGTTATTATGATTTGATATACAGTACGGGTGATCCGATCAACCCGCTTTCTCTCGACCCCGGGGCCAGGAAAAAAATAATTTATTCTATTACAAATATTGATATACGTGAAATTGTAAATCGCGGTATTGCCACGGGGCTCGTGTATACGATGAATAAAGACCTGAGGAATTTAGCCTATTCATGGTACCCGGATCATGATTTCCTGGTCTGGACAGCGCCGATCGTGGATGAAACAAGGGCTGGCAAGGGGACTGTTTTTCCTGAAAAAATGTCTTTACGGTATATAATGAATCAGGATAACCTGATGCGCGTGGGCTATGATCTGAATTCCCCACCATTTCCAGTAACACCCGGAACAAAAAACTGGAAAGGATTTGTGATGAAGGACCTGCCGCCAAAATATATTATCAACAATGATATTGTGCTGGGCATGCTGTGTGAACAATTTATCCGTAAACTGGGATTACAGAAATTTTCAGAGTGCATGGCATTCAGTGACAGGAGGCTTTTCACTGCCTCATTTGAAAAAAGACTGTCTATATTTTTCGAGAACCTGTGTTTGGGTTTGTTAAACGGGCAAAGCATTGAGAATGTCAGGCTCAATCCTCCCAAGGACCGGTTATTTTTTATGGGTCTCTCCTTATTGGACCTCTTTTTAAATTTCCCCGCCAACGCGAATGCAGATCTGTTCAACCAGGCCACAGGCGGAACGATTTCACCTGCCTTGCAAACTATTTATTTTAATGAGTTCAGGGATAAAATAAAAACGGCTGCACAAACCGCATTTTCAAATGCTACAGGTAACAAATGGGATGCAGCTGTAGATGCGATTTATACTTTGTTGAGTAAATAACAGGGAATTAGAAAAATATATGAAGAAGGTCACTATCACCATACTTTGTTTTGTTTTTTCGATTAGTATAAAAGCGCAAACTATTCCCAAGCCTGCGGAAGTACTGGATTACCTGAAAAAAAATATCAGGATCTATTATCTCGCAAAACCCAATACCGATACTCCTTATTTCAACCCGATAACTCCTGAATCAATCGCAAAAAGCACCAACGGGATCATTTTTGGTACGAAATCGAATAATGACATGATCAATTCCACTAGCCTTTTGTCAGATCTGTTTAAAACAAGAAGCAGTGCCGTAAAAGGAGGAAAAGGTCCCTTGCAGGACAGGACTTATATGGCACTTAAGCTAATAGGGAAACCCATTGATCTTGTTTTTATCAATGACGTAACTGAGGAACTGCAACCCCGGTTTGTGGGACAATATGCATTTGATACTACCTCCTCCGATGAAAATAGCTGGTCAGGATTGGCGGCATGGCCTGGCAATTTTGCTCCTTATGATTCTACTATGGGCGGAACCATGATCCTTGGGGAATCCTTGATCATGTTGTCCGCTAATGAGGTATTCCTTGACCTGGTGGTAGCAATGGGGTTACGGGATTATGCATCGATGGATGTTTTTCTTACTTATTCCTATGAAACGGGTGTTACGAATCCTGCGGCAGCTAATCCGGCTGACAGGGGTAATATAAATTATATGTATCCTGTTCCTGATCTGCGAAGGATCGAGTCCCGTTCGATCAATAACGCACTTTATTTCAATTATGATCCGGATAGCAGGAAGAGCGCTTACCGTTGGCTGCAGAATCCAAATCTTCTTATTCAGGTTATTGCTTATCCTCAGTCGGGACCTAACAAAAAAGAAAAGATCCCTGATGCATTCAACTTGTTTGAACAACTGAAAAAAGAAAACCTGCTTTCTCAGGGAAAGTCTTTAAAAAGCCGTTCAATAGATTTCGGCCCGAACGAAGCTTTATACTGGAACCTGTTCCCCCTGGGGAACCTGCCACTGTCTTATAAGATGCGAAATGAAGTTGTTTTGGGATTGATCGGTGAACAATTCATTCGGAAAGCCGGGTTACAGAAATTCAATGAAGCGCTTATTCGGGATGAAAAAAAATTATTGAATGATCCAAAGGGTAATAAAGTGGCTCTGTTGATTGAGAATATGTGCATGAGTTTTGCTGAAGGAAAAACGCTTGCGGACATGGTTTCAGCGCCACCGGCCAAGAAAAATTATTTATTCGCTTTGGCGTTGTTCGACTTGTTTGCGGAATTCCCTGCCAAAGCGGATGGCAACTTATTTAACCAACTCACCGGGGGAACCCTGCCGTTAGAATTGTTGAACAATTATTTCGTCTTGGTTCGGGACGATCTGAAAAAAGCATCCGACCAGGCTTTTGCTGGTTCAACCGGAAATAAATGGGATGCGGCAACGGATGCGATATATACTTTATTGAATAAATAAACAAACTGAACGGAGCGATCAGCATGAAAGTTTTTCGATTTATTTTTTTACTGACAAACGGGATCTTACTCGCCACGAACAGCCGGGCTCAAACGCCAGTTGAGATCATTGATTTCTTAAAGAAGAATCTCATCATTAAATATCTCGGGGATCCGAATACAAAAGATCCGAAGATCGAGACCATCGATCCGGAAAAAATTATTCAGAATACAAAAGGAATTGTTTTTGGAACGAAGAATAATAATAAGATGGACGTGAATGCCCAAATGGTCACATCAATTTATAAAGACAGAGCAAGTGGAAAAGGTGGAGACGGGCTGTTCCAGGATGCTTTATATCAAATCCTGCATCTTATTAATAAACCTGCCGA
>DATINK010000004.1:0-3104 GCA_035474355.1 Chitinophagaceae bacterium
GTTTTTTTTGGGAACAATGGGTCACCAGTCGGGCATTTTATTACCCGTGTTGTTTTTTTCTTTTTTTGTTTTCCTGTATAAACTCATACTGAAATATAAATGGAGGGTCCGGAAAATCCCTTCTGAAAAATTATTCCTGCTTTGTTTTTTTATCCCTGTATTCGGTGGGTTCTTGCTGGTCTCTTTCTTTTATTGGGTAAAATTGAACTGGATGATGCCTGCTTATATTTCCGGCATTATCTGGGTGGGAGCTTATTTCAATATGAAGTGGATCCGTATCCAGTATATTATTTCTTTGATCCTCCACCTTGTTTTTGCTTATGTAATAATTTTTTATCCCGTGCCCGTGAGGTCCGATGATACCTGGTATGGTTGGAAGGAATTGGCCGTAGCGGTGGAGCAAATTCAAAAACAGGACCCCAACAGTTTTATTTTTTCTGTCGATGAATATAAAGTGTCAGCGGAACTGGGTCTTTACCTTGACCAGGATATATATGCGGCTAATATAATCGGCCGGCCGGCTCTTCAATACGATTATATAGGTACCAACCTGTTGACATTAAAAGGCAGGGATGCAATATTGATCCAGTCCAGGCCGCATTTTAAAGAAGAGGGAAAAGAAAACGATCAGCCCCCTTTATTAAATAAATACTTTGATTCAGTTATTCAACTTGAACCGATTCTCATTAAGAAGGGATCTAAAACAGTGAGGAAGTTCCTGGTTTATCGCTGTGTTAATTATCATCCACAGACAACCCCCTAGGGGGTGCCTGAAAATTGAATCAGGTCCCAAAGATTACCATATAGATCTTCAAACACGGCAACAATTCCATATTCTTCTGTCTTGGGTTCCCTTACAAATCTGATCCCTTTTTCAAGCATAGCCTTATGATCCCTGTGAAAATCATCTGTCCTGAGAAACAAGAATACCCTTCCACCTGTTTGATTCCCGATCCGGCTTCTTTGTTCATCGCCTAAACCCTTCGCCAATAACAGGCAGCATCCTGAAGAACCCTTAGGTGCCACCAATACCCATCTTTTCGTTTCGGACTGCGGGGTATCATCCAGCAATTCGAATCCGAGTTTTTCAGTATAGAATTTTATCGCTTCGTCATAATCATTGACCACAAGCGCAATATGAACGATATCCTGTTTCATTGGGCCGTTACTTGTATTTAGGTTGGTAAAGTTGGACTTCAAAATCTCCCGGTACTACAAATTGTGTCACGAAACCATAACCATGATCTTCGACCTCGCCTTTGAACTGTACGCCTTTTGATTTCATCTCCTCCACTGTTTTATGGATATCATCACAGAAAAACGAAATATGGGCCGTGCCTGATGGAGCTCCTTCCTTTCCCGTCTCATCAGCAGGATGAAAACCCAGGTCGGCTACCGGTATATCGAAGATCAGCCAGCCGCCACCTACATCTTTGGCTTTCATACCCAGTTTATCCCTGAAAAATTCCCGGGCTCCCTTTGCATCGGAGCTGTAGAACATGGTATGTACTCCTTTGATCATAACAATTTTTTTTAGTTAAATATTAATTGAGTTGGTTCATTTTTATGAAAGTTTGTTTCCATAAATCCGGAACTGTATTGTTCAGCCCCTCACTATGACCAAATGTAAGTTCTTCTTTTCCCTCTTTGAGCTGAACAAAGATCGATTCTATAAAATCACTTACCGGAGGCGCAAAATCATGGATACCTTTTCCGCCAAGATCTGTATTCAATGCCGGCGGAATGATCTCAATGACCTCAATATCCTTTGATCTTACCCATTCTCTTAACGAAATAGTAAATGAATGAAGAAAAGCTTTTGTCGCGCAATATACAGGGGCCTTGATCAGTGGAACGAATGCAAGTCCCGAAGTCACATTCATTATTGTCGTGAGTGATTTTAATTGTATGAACAGGGAGACGAGGTGCAGGGGTGCTTCTATATTGATATTGATCTCTGTGGATGCTTTTTTAAAAAAATAATTATCCGAGACAGACATCCAGTTTTGAATACCAGCATTGTTTACCAGCACATTCAGGTCGGGATGTTTATCAGCAATCCATTGAAAAATAGACTCTCTTTCAGAAAAATCAGTTAAATCGCATACGCGCGTGATGAGTGAAGGGAATTTTACGCTGGCTTCTTGTAAAGCAGTTTCTCTTCTTCCGCAAATGATCACCTCATTACCTTCTTCAATGAATTTTCCTGCAAGTGCCAGCCCGATACCCGAAGCGCCACCTGTGACGAGGATCTTATTTCCCGACATTTTCATAATAGCTAATTGAAGCATGAATTTACGAATCCCCAATCAGGGTTGATGCCTTTTCTGCCGTAACTTTCCCCAAAATAAGGGTACATGCAATATGGAAAGGGACAGATGATCATTTTATGCTTTTTTCAACTGCTAAATGTTATTTGTGTTGGTCAACAATTTGGAGGCCATCCTCCTTCTACGAAATGGAACCAGGTGAATACGGATACCGTCCGGATCATTTTTCCTGTGGGCCACGACAGCCAGGCCAACCGGGTTGCTTCGATCATCCATTACCTGGCGGGTCAGAGACCTGTTTCGTTGGGCGAAAGGTTAAAGAAGATCAGTATTGTTTTACAGGACCAAACCACGATCGCCAATGCATATGTCAACCTGGGACCCTTCCGGAGTGAGTTTTACCTGATGCCGGAGCTGAATAATTTCCAGGAAGGAAGTATTTCCTGGCCGGATCAATTGGCGGTGCATGAATACCGTCACGTTATGCAGTTCAATAATTTTCACAATGGGCTAAGTAAACTGATGAATGTCTTATTCGGGGAAGAAGGATATTCCCTGGCCATCAATGCCTCTATACCTGACTGGTTCTTTGAAGGAGACGCTGTATATAATGAGACGATCCTTTCCAGCCAGGGCCGGGGAAGATTGCCGCTTTTCCTGAATGCATATCCTTCTCTCTGGCAGGCAGGTAAAAATTATTCCTGGATGAAATTGCGGAACGGCTCCTATAAGGATTATGTTCCCAATCATTATTACCTGGGGTACCTGTTGGTGAATTATGGCCGGGAAAAATATGGAGCTGATTTCTGGACCAGGGTCACACAAGACGCGAGC
>DATINK010000005.1:0-3597 GCA_035474355.1 Chitinophagaceae bacterium
GAATCTACCGGGTCAAAAAGCGGCAGACATGCAGGCAAAAGTTTTCTGGGATAATTAATAGAATAGGGAACTTTAGAATACCAAGCCGTCTCGAGAGAGGCGGCTTTTTTTATTTAAGCACTTCAGCGAGTATTTCTTCCAGCTCAGGTCCATACAAGGATTCTGCGATCACCATTCCATTGGGATCTATAAGAACATTATAAGGTATTAAGTTAAAGCCATAGAGCGGAACCACCGGACTATTCCAGGATAAGAGATCGCTAACATGTGTCCATGTCAACCCGTCTTCCCGGATCGCCTTTAGCCATTCTTCTTTTTCCCCGGGCTTAT
Source organism: Chitinophagaceae bacterium (assembly GCA_035474355.1). Classification (GTDB taxonomy): domain Bacteria; phylum Bacteroidota; class Bacteroidia; order Chitinophagales; family Chitinophagaceae; genus DATINK01. The sequence continues at coordinate 331 of DATINK010000005.1, forward strand.
CCAGTGAAACACCCAGGATCTCAAAATTCTTTGTCCTGTACTTTTCCCAGATCCTCGCAATATTTGGATTTTCTGCCCGGCAGGGAGGGCACCAGCTCGCCCAAAAATCAACAAGTACATATTTACCCCGGAAGCCGCTTAATGAAACTTGTTTTCCATTGACATCGTTCATCACTATTTCCGGCGCCATTTGTCCCACCCAGTTGCCCGGCTTTTGCAATTGGGCATCCAGCGAGTTTTTTATCATGGCGATCCCGGTGTGTGATGGAAATTCAGCGGCAATATTATTTACGATCCGGCTTACTTCTTTATTTCTTAATCCTTGCAATTTCATGTCCGGGTTATTTGCTGTAGTTTGAAAATATCCCAGTTCAAACATAGCAAGCGCCGGGTTTTTTGAATCCCGGATGGCTTTTATTGTGAATGATTTCAATGAATCAGCGATGCGGGTCCTTTCATTTTCCAGGTGGGCTTCTATGCTGTCATTACTTCCATTCGCGACGATCTGTTTTTCCAGGTCAAGATAACGGTTAAGCTCCTTGTTGAAGTAAGCAATGAAGATTTTCATCTGAATACTGGCCATGGAACCATCCACCGTATAATCATATCCATTGTTTTGTCCTGTACTCGCTTCTACATTGATCGGGGAACTATCATTGATCAGGTAGGCAACCGGGTCAAGCTGCAGCGCGTAACGCAGGTCATACAATGAAGATTCCCCGGGCTTTGCCTTTAATTCAAATTTCCCATCCTTACCCGGTTTCACAGAATCAACGACCTTCCGTTCCATCGTGGACATCGGTATCTCTTCGAGATACAACATCCTGTCAGGGCCGTTGGTAATCGTTCCGCTTACAATAAATTTTTTATTTGCGGTATTTTTGGATTTACACCCGGCCAATAGCAATATTCCAAATAAAAAGGCTACACATTTTTTCATACTATAAACAATTGTTCAACCATTTTCAACTATTGTTCCACCCTGTTCAACCTTCTTTCAGCTTCCGCAGCAGGATATCATTTACTACTTTAGGATCTGCCTTACCCCGGGTACGTTTCATCACTTCCCCGACAAATAACGATAATAACCCTTTTTTCCCCTTCCTGTATTCAGCCAGCTTATCTGGCCATTGACTTATCAACTCGTCGACAACAGGTTCTATTTTGAATGCGTCGGATTGTTGTAACAGGTTATGTTTTATAGCAAGCGATTCAGGGCTTGATGATCCATTTTCCAATACGAGGTCGAATAACCGGGTGCTGGCGATCGAAAAACTGAGTTTACCTGATTCCACCAGCTCGACCATGTCTGCGACCCGCACCGGAAGTAGTGGCAATTCATCAACTGTTTTATCCTGCTCATTTAACCATGAGCGGATAGGACCCAACATCCAATTAGCCGCAGCTTTATAAGCGGTGCTGATATTTCTATCGCCTGCTTTGGACTGAATCGATGCAATGACTGTATCAAAATAATCGGAGAATTTTTTTTCTTCGGTGATCACGCGGGCATCGTATTCCGGTAATTGCAATGCTGATATATACTGGCTGATCCTTTCTTCCTGTAACCTGGGAAGGGTTTGGCGGAACGAGTCAATATATGCTTCCTCTAATCGAAAAGGAGTAAGGTCGGGTTCCGGAAAATACCTGTAATCATCTGCGTCTTCCTTGTCCCGAATGGCGAATGTCGTACCACTGCCGGCGTCAAAGCTCCTGGTTTGTTGAATTATTTTTTCGCCCTTGCTTTCCAAAGCCATTAATCTTGACGCTTCAGATTCAATGGCCTTCTTCACAAAACGGATCGAGTTCAGGTTCTTTACTTCTACTTTGGTGCCCAGCCTGCTCTCTCCTCTTTTACGTATAGAAATATTAGCGTCACAACGAAGGCTGCCCTCCTCCATGTTGCCGTCACTGATGTCCAGGTAACGTACCCATTTCCTGATGACATTTAAAAAAGCAACAGCTTCTTCTCCGTTCCTGATATCCGGTTCGGAAACGATCTCGATCAATGGGGTGCCTGCCCTGTTCAGGTCAATGTTTGTATAATTATCATCCGCATCATGAAGACTCTTGCCTGCATCTTCTTCCAGGTGGATCCGGTTCAGCCTGATCTTTTTTTCTCCTCCCATAATTTGAATAGGTATATAGCCCCCTGAACAAATCGGTGTTGTATGCTGTGAAACCTGGAAACCCTTGGGAAGGTCAGGATAGAAATAATGTTTACGGGCAAAATAATTTTCTTTGGCGATCGTAGCGTTACAGGCCAACCCCATCTTAATGGCAAAACCGATCGCTTCCTTATTCATTTTTGGTAAGGTGCCGGGGTGAGCAAGGGTGATAGGGCTGATGGAAGTGTTGGGTTCGGCACCGAATGCCGTGCTGTCGCCACAGAATAACTTACTTTTTGTCAGTAGCTGGACATGTACTTCCAGTCCTACCACCACTTCATATGCCTGTTGATCTGTCATAAAATCAGAGCGGCAAAAATACTCTATTTGTTTTTGCCCCATTGGGGCAACATATCGGTAACCCCGACCACACTTATGAACTTTTGCGCCGTAGGTGCAATACAAATCACAACATCTGCTTTTTTTGTTCCGCACCTACGGCGCGGCGATCATATGAAATAATTTTTCTACTACCGATATGTTGGGCCTACGGCCCAGGGTTTATGTCAATTTTCACTTAAATAAAAAGCCCCGATAACTCGGGGCTTTGAATGATTTATATACAACCAAATCAAATATCCGTTGTCTTTATTTTCTTAGGCATTTTCACCTCAATATTCTGTGTCTTGCCAGCACGTGTCAATTTCAGCATGATGGAGTTCTTGTCTTTGCTTTCTTTGATGATCTTGGAGATATCATCAGTTGAATTCACGGCTTTACCATCTACTTCCAGGATCAGGTCGTCTTTTTTCACGCCGGCCTTCAGTGCTGTGCTTTCATCATCCACTTCGATCACTTTTACCCCTTTTCCATCGTCAGTATCCTGTACTGACAATCCCAATTTAGGCTGACCATTCTTCACGCTAAAAAGATTACCATAGGGGCCCTGAAGCCTCGGAGAAGAGGGAACCTTCGGCATCGCTTGTCCGAAATCCATATTACCCATATCAATTTTAGGCATGGTGAATGAATTCACACCTTTCCATTTGCTAAGCTCTGCAGTTGCTTTTTCCTCTTTATTATCGCGCAGGTAGGTAACCGTAACTTTTTCTCCTGGTTTGTGTTTCTGGATAACTTCGGAAAGTTCATCCGGGTCTTC
>DATINK010000006.1:0-1541 GCA_035474355.1 Chitinophagaceae bacterium
CGATATTATTCAGCAATGTGCAGTTTTTTTCATTTCGCGGTAATGCGTATTTCAATATGGGAATCGCTTTTTCCTCCATGCTGATCAGGTTCAATACTGCACCGCAATTATTCAGGATATTATCTGTAGGGGATTTTGAAGCTGCATAGGTCAGTATCAAGGCGGATTCGGAGGGTGCGGTTTTATACCAGGCCACCACACCTGTTAAAGCAATTTTGCTAAAGTCATCTCCATATTTTGCGAAGACTGCTTTTGCCGAATCTACAATGACAGGACTATACTTTTTCTTCAGGTCATTATGAAGAGTGGTCAGGAAGCTGATCAATTCAGTCCTGGTTAGCGTTTTCTTGGGCAGGGCATTCAGTAAGGCCGTTTTTCTTTCCGGGAAGCCGGATTCGGATTTTATATTATCCGTATTGATAGAAGGGGGTTTTATGCCTACCATTCTGGCCGCTGCTTCCATCATGGAAAGAGACTGTTTCAACGAGGCCAACTGAGATTCCTTATCCGGGACAGACTCTGGGTCTTCTTTTTTTGCTTTCACAATTTCTTTTTCCAGGTCAGCAATTTGTTTTCTGGTATTTAAGATCTCTTGCTGTACTTGCCTGATTTCCTGCGGTGTTTGTGCATGCACAATGGCCGGTCTTATCAATAGGAGGATGGTTAAGGTGTAAATCGCGATACGCATAACAAAAGATTTTTTGCGGTTCAACGTGCTTATTTAAATGTAAATAAATAATTTTTTAAAATTGATTTTTGGAATGAATTTCAAATGTAAAATGGCCGGTAGATCCGCGTTATCACCGGAAACAGGGATTTTCAGAAAAAGCCTCAAAAATCACCCGAAAGGGGTAGGGGAAATTGAAAAAAGAGAATCCTATTTAGGGGATTTAGGACGCTTCAAAATGATGTCCAGTGTTTCTGCGAAATAAGTATCATCACTGTCATTGGCACCTTCCGGTGCGGGATTCACTTTGAAAAATTTCACGGTGGGAAGAAACCCCGTCGCTTTGGCCTCAAACTTATGGATACCGGGTTTGAGGTTTTTGAAAAAATAAAATCCTCTTTCATCAGTATGGACCGTATCCATCTTTTTCGTGACGGTATCAGTGGCGATAACGATGGCATTCGGTATGAATTTGTTGGACACATCCATTACATCGCCTTCCACCTGGGCAAAACCACGAACAGCAGCCATTAATATTGCAATAAATATGATCAGGAACTTTCTCATACAAGAAAAGACTACTTATAAGCTACTTTAATTTTATTTGTTTCAAACAATTACCTTTCGTCGCATCTCCAAAAAAATCATTATTTCCATCTCTATCCTTTTTATTGATGTCGGTGCCATCTTTCGAGTCGCAAAACAAACTGCCCAGGGGCATTAAGGGAACGATATAGAGATATTCGACGTTACCCTTTGTTCTATATGAATAGTCAAAACAGGGCTGGTAATTCATGAGGCAGAACATATCACCACTTTCCTGGGTGCCGATATCGCCTACAACGCCATCTACATGGTAATCCGGAGTGGTAAC
>DATINK010000007.1:0-16101 GCA_035474355.1 Chitinophagaceae bacterium
GAAGTTTTTTCAGGGCTTTGTTGAGTTGGTCCTGTAATGATTCATCTTCTTTGAGCTTCGTATCAGAAAAGCTGGTAAAATCATACTTGTTTGTAAACCATTGAAAATCCAGGAGGCTGAAATTTTTCCAGTCAAATGGGGATTTATCTTCTTCCTCAAATTCAAATGCAGCCGGATCTTCCGGGACCAGTCCAACCGTCGCCAGCTTCCAGGATATATCGTCTTTCCTGGCTTTGTATTTATAGAAATAAATAAATCCTTTTTTGTCCTTGAAAGTTGCAGCCAGCCTGTCTATATATACAAGTGAATCCGGCTTGCCATAAGATTTTTTATCCAGTAAAGCGCTCCGGCCCAGGTCGAGGTGATTATTAAAGGCGGCCGGGAATTGTTTTATTTTATTGAGTTTCTTAAGTCTAGTAAACAAACGGTACCGGTAATCATCCATACCTGCAAAGTAGTTTAACATCGTATCCGGGATCGGTTTATTGTTACGCATCAACAATAGCATGGTGGCGTACTTCAGCTTTTTATCACTGGACTGCAGCATTTGCCGCAGTACCGGTAGAACAGCGGGTTGCTGGTCGTTAAATGGTAAGAGAAGGGTGGCCAGCAGCTCCAGTTCATCATTTCCACCATCGTCATCCTCATCCTCATCATGCTGGTTATTTTTATTGCCCGGCTTATTGTCTTCCGCCTTTTCGATCGCTTTTGTCTTTTCTGCAATTACCTGCTTTTTTAATTCCAGCCGCGCTTCCAGCAGGAATTTGTTATAATATCTTTCGTATTCGCCTGGTTTCACGATACCACTGTCCACCATCACGCCCAACAGGCGCATGATCGGCTTTTTATAATCCTCAATTTCAAGCAACGGCAACAGATCAGGAAGGATGGTTTTGGTCAATTGTATGGTGTCCGCCAGGTCATCCAGGAAATTATTTGAATAACTTCCGCTGCTTCCATAAATACTATTGCGCCCTCGCCTCGGAAATGAATACCCGGAAGAACTGCCTACTTCAAGTACCGGGGGATCTGATTTTACAATATCCCTGAAGATTGCGAGCGCCCCGGGGGTTTGGTGCTCTACCAATCCATCGAGTACGGCATATTGAAGCTGGATGGTATCACCGAGGGCGAAATAGAGTTCTTTCATGTAAGCATCTGCTGCAGCGGTGGGAATATCTCCCAGTTTGTTGATCAGTTCTTTCTTGGTGTCGAGATATTTTTTTTCATTCCAGTTGAGGCCATTGATCGCTTTTTTGAGAGCCGGGAAGTCAGAAGAGTCGAGGTCAATATCATCGATCTGTTTGACCGCCCTTTTATGAAGGGAAGTATCCGTGCTCATGAAATCCTGGAAAAATATCCCGGATTTTTTGGAATAAGGATCCACACCCTGCAGGGTATCTGCAGCGGTAAAGCTTTCAAAAAAGTTTTGCAGGAACAAAGAGGGCTTCGTTAGTGTGTCCGTCAGTGTTTCCACCATGAAATTGATGCCATTTTTATAATAAGTTTTCTTCCATAAAAGACGACTGCTCCCCTTGTCCGAGAGTTTTACTTCATTTACTTTCATTCCACTGGCCAGTATTTTATTGGACTTATACCGGGTGATCATGCTGGTATCCCCGAAATTTGAATTATCCTCATCCTCACCCAGTAAGGCAGAATCTTCGATATAATAATATTTTGGAAATCGGTTAAAGGAGACATAGATCTTTTCCCCGGTGGTATCATTGCTGATCACTTTATTGCGATAAGTGCCCCCGGCCAGGATATCATCTTCAGATTCTTCATCCTCGTCATCATCCAACCCAAACAATCCCAGGGAAGGCATGTCGAGTTTTATTTTTTTATCCTCCGGGAAAACCGGGGTATTCACTGAAAAATAAAGCGAGGTATCTTTTTGAGTTTTTGAAACGGGGTATTCAAATGGCCTGATCTCAAATGAATTCAGGAAATTCCGCATGGGAATGGTTTCTATCTTTCCTTTTGCCACCAGTGTATAATAATGAGGGCCCTGGATAAGGTAACGGACAATGATAACATCTCCTTTCTTATCCTTGTATTTACAATCCAGCACAGGATATCCTTTGTATACACCTAAGTGCCGATCCACAAGTTCATCGATGAATTCGGATGCTCTGAAACTTTCATCCATCAACCCGAGATCGAAACTATCTTCTTCAACAAAATGATAATTGTGAATATCGGACCGGATAACCCGGTAATAATTACCCGTTGAATGATCCGCGGCGTCATAGATCCAGGAGCCGTCATTGCCGATATAGGGTTCATGCGGCAGGTCGATAGAAAACCCGCCATAGGGAGGGGAATATTTTTTCCAGTTGGTGACTTCAGCTGAAGGCTGGTAAGGCAAGAGCTTAATGCTGCCAAAAAAACGTTTGGCTTCATCCCCGTTCTTTACATAGTCTCCGTTACCACTCATTTTAAAAAAGAGTATCTCGAAAGGCGTAATGAAAATATTATAACGCTGAAGGTCACCCCGCCTCGTTCGGTTAGTGATATCAAATCCTTTATAACCATTCTTCGTGATCTCGGTCCTGGTCAGGATCTTCCCCGGGATATTTTCATACAAGAGACTATCGACAATCCTGTAGACATCCTCCATATTATGGCCCCACATCCAGGCATTTGTCATGATCCTGGTAACCATATAATAACTTCCATTGGCCATATCGGCATATTGGCGCTGGTCGAGTGCAGCATCATCTCCGAATTTGTAAAACTTGCCGGGTATGTCAACACTGAACAGACCATCCTCCGCTTTTTCCGTTTTGAAAACAACGGGAACCCGGAGCTTTTCAACCTGGTCCTTATCGCGGCTATCTCTTTCAGTCATCCTGACGGGACGAAGTATATAACCTTTGCTGCGCAAAATTTCAATCACACCGCGGCTTCCCGGCAGGTGGGCAGCTCCTACTCCTACGAATAATGTTGACCCCGAACGGAGGATAGAATCGATAGAGCCCGCCTGTATCTGGTTGCGGCGATATAAAAATTTCTCATCAAAGGCATCAGAAAAACTATTATACCGATTGATTGAATCCAACAGATCAAGGTTCCCGCTCCGGTAGGCTTCCTGTATCTTATCGGAAGAGTATCCTTCTTCCCTGTCAAAGCTTCTGTCTTTTTTATTTTTATCCTTCGCTGCATCTTTATACGCTTCTGACATCAACCGCATGCTCTCTCCATAATTTTCCACGCCGGTAACATTCTTTCCCCATTTTTTGCCACACTGGAAAATGTACATGTCGAGGTAAGTATCTTCCTCAAAATCGCTGGATTCATTTCCATAGGTCCTGTAGAGCAGGTTATTGATCGTAGAGGGACTGCTATACAGCGAACGTTCAATCTTTTTATCGTATTTGTAAAACTTCAGGGTGTTAAGACTCAGGTATTCATTCGGTACGCTGGCTATATCTCCCGCACGAAAACGGTTGAACATATCCTTGTCTGAACCGAAATCATACTTGCTCATATCCTCCTGCCAGCTCTCAGGGTTCGTTTCCAGCGCCACCACCTGCGCATTCTTTATTCCATTATAAAAGGAATCGGATAAATGAAAGGCGAGTTTATTACTCACGTGCATGGTTCCGATCAGGTAAGAGGGCTGTTTTAATTTAGGGCCCGTGATCTCCCACAATAAACTGGGATATTTTTTATTCTTGATCACTGGTTGGGACCAACCAGCAATAAAAGTGACTACCAGGAGAAAAAAGAGAAGGGATCGTTTCATAAAGGTTGGCCGATGATAAGTAGCAGGGGCAAAATTAAGATGCGGAATTCCAATAAAAAGCATAAATATTTTGAGGATCAGGTATTTGAGGACGGTGAAATAATGTTCAAAACTAAACGTAATTAAGCCCTCAAATAGTGTACCTTCGCACGCTTTAAACCTGTCCATTTCTAATTGGACAAGATGCCGGTCCCTGTCCCGTAAGACAGGGGTTAAACGCATACACATGAAGCTTTCACAGTTCCGTTTCGACCTTCCTCTCAACCTTATTGCCCAAAGCCCCGCTAAAAGACGTGAAGACGCCAGGATGATGGTGCTTCACCGCCATACCGGGGAGATCGAGAACAAGCATTTCCGGGATATCATGGAATATTTTGACGATAAAGACGTCTTTGTTGTCAACAATACTAAAGTTTTCCCCGCCAGGATGTATGGCCGGAAAGAAAAGACCGGCGCCAAGATCGAAGTATTCCTTCTACGGGAATTGAACAAACCTAACCGCTTATGGGATGTGATCGTTGATCCCGCAAGAAAGATCAGGGTGGGTAATAAATTATATTTTGGCGACCAGGAAGACCTGGTTGCGGAAGTAATTGACAATACAACCAGCCGTGGGCGGACCATTCGCTTTCTCTGGGAAGGAACCGAACAGGAATTCCGTGCACAATTGGAAAAGCTGGGTGAAACGCCCCTTCCGAAATATATTAAAAGGAAACCCGACGAAGAAGATAAAGAACGTTACCAAACCGTATACGCCAAGCACGAAGGAGCCGTCGCCGCTCCCACTGCCGGCTTGCATTTCAGCAAGGAACTGATCAAGCGCCTTGAGATCAAAGGAATTCGTTTTGCTGAAGTGACTCTACATACCGGGCTGGGTACCTTTCGCCCCATTGAAGTAGAAGACCTGAGCAAGCACAAGATGGATGCGGAGTATTATCACATCGAGGATGCAGCCTGTAAAATAGTGAACCGCGCGAAAGAATACGGGCATCGTATATGTTCAGTGGGAACAACGACCATGCGGGCCATTGAATCTTCTTTTACCGCTCAAAAACTGCTTAAACCTTCAGAAGGCTGGACCAATATGTTCATTCACCCTCCTTATGATTTCAATATTGCCGACTCCCTGGTGACGAATTTTCATTTGCCCAAAACCAGCTTGTTGATCATGACCTGTGCCTTTGCCGGTTATGAATTAACCATGGAAGCCTATAAAAAAGCGATCAAGGATAAGTATCGCTTTTTCAGCTATGGTGACGCTTTGCTGGTCGTGTAATTACGTAGTAATAGAACTTTTAATATCTGGAAGGGAATGCTTTATTTAGCAGCGGCTTATTCCCTACCACTATGTTCATACAAAAGCGTGTCTATAAATACCTTGATAACAAAATTGCCATCCGGCGCAAGATCGAATTAATGCCTACTGCATCTAATCTCACGGGAAAATGGATCGACGATGAAAATTTTGTAGTAAGAAAAAAAGGACCCTTATCTGTATTTCGCCTTAGGGGCGATATCAGCCAGGTAGCTGACCACTGGCGCCTGAACGTTTTCATCACTGCTAATCCCTGGTATTGCCTGTTTTTCTTTTTACCACTCCTGGTCGTGATCGGAGGACTTGCCCTGGGAAGATTAATGCCGGCAATGGCGGGTGTATCATTGTTCATCTTTGTAGTACTTTTCAATTCAGCGAATATCTACTCCTTAAAAAGGAAATTCAAAGAAGGGCTTCATATCCTCTGACTCCTTCTTTTACTCTTTTATTCCTAATTCTCAGCACGTTGGCTCTTAACGATATCCTAACAGGAAATTTTCGTAAATTGAGATAAGGAGGAAGAGATCATGAAAAACCTGATCATTGCAGCAGTTCTTGTAATCAGCAGCTTTGCTGTTTCTGCACAGAAATCAATTGCCTACAAGTCCCCGGATCAACAATTGAACGAAGCATACTGCTCAGGACTATTCAAAACCACAGATGGAACGATCCTTGATCTGGTATCCAACCCCATTGCAGGCTCCTACCTGAATATTCTCGATTGGCTCCAGGGAAGAGTAGCCGGATTACAAGTTTTTATTACCCGCAATGGAACCAAGATCCCATTTTTACGTAACCAGCAGGCAAGTATTTTCGTGGATGAAATGCAGGTGAGTCCTGCTCGTCTTGAATTCCTGTTATCCGGCGATATCGCCATGATCAAAGTCATCAAAACACCTTTTTTCGGCGGGTTCAATGGGTCGGGTGGCGCCATTGCTATCTATACAGTCAAAGAGGATGATGAAGAAGAGGACGAAAGTAAATAACCTCGACAAGCGAGTCTTCCTATACCCCTGCTAATAGTTACTTTAATTTCAAATGCAGAGAAATAATATCGGCATGCATGCCATTATTTTTTGTATAATGTCCATAGCGCAATTCCAGCATATTGAAATGCTTCCAGCCAAATAACCCTTTGGGAGGTGCTATCCGGAATCCTGCTCCATAAAACTGGCTGGTAAATTCAGAAAGATCGTAATTACTGGTGTAATATTCATCCACAGCTGAATGAACGTTGATAGGAGCAAAATAGCGGGCAGCCGATTGCTTGTAATATCTGTAAAATGGAGTGACAGAAAAAAATGAGTTGACCTTTATGCTGGATTCCAATTCTGCCGTATGCGCATTCAAATCCCAGTCATCATGGTAAAACCTGTAAAACCCCCTCAGAATGACAAGGTCCCCGATAAAATAATTTGCCCTGATACCCAGGGGAATTTTCCACCTTGACGCCGGCAGGTTTTCAATGTGAAGGGAATTGTCCGTAAAATAAACCCGGTGAAAGGGAAGGCCGAGGTATCCGCGCTGATAAATAAAATCGGCTAAAAACATCATCTGAAACCGCTGGTTCACAATTTGCGACCATGAAAATGAACTACTGAATGAATTTCGTGACCGGGAAGGATAATTATCATCTTCATCATTATTTATACTTCCTGGCCTGAACTCTATGGGTGTGATATACTTTAACCGGTCTATATATGCCTGGATTTTCGCTGAAAATTCTCCATTCCTGTTTTTTGTTTTCTGACTAAATTGAATATTAGCCCCCATTGAAAAATAATCAAACTCCTTTGAAAACGAGATTCCGGCACCGATCGTAGACCCTTTTTTCTCATTTTCACGAGACCAATTCAACGAAGGATAAAACCTTGTATCAGCATAAGAAGCAGAAGAAATAGTATGAAAATTTATTTTGTCTGAAGAAGCTGACGTATAGTGATCAATGCCCAGCTCGAAATCAAATGAATGCTTGCGGTTTAACCGGTCATACATGGAGACTTTTACATCCAGGGCACCGGAATAATCGGTAAGTTTCTCCGTACCCACACCTCCTGTAACCGCAGAATGATTGCCATCCTGCTGATAATAACTTGTTACCAGGTTGGCTTCTTCAAAACGCAGCTTCCTGGCTTTAAATTCCGAAGAATCACGGGGTGTCGGCTGGGCAATCGAAGTAAATACAGTCAGGATAATTCCTACTATTGACAAACAGGTTCGTTTCATCAGATTCGTTTAATTATACACAGATCAATTACATCCGCAACCACCACCGGTTTTGCCACCATTGACACCGGATGCACCTTCACGGTAACTTTGAAAACTCGCCTCCGTTTTCTGGATCTTACGGCTGCTCAGGATCATCTCGCTATCGTTGAGCTTATTCTTCTGGTACTCTTTCACTGTAACACAGGATGCGAGCAGAAGAGGAATAAAGATCATACACAGTATCTTACTTGTTATTGGTCTGATTAGTTTACTTTTCATTGGAGTTGCACATTTTTAGAAGTATATATTTTATTCGCATCATCTACAATTATACAAGCGAGGCCCTTCATTTGGTTGATCAGGTTCAATCCTACTTTGATCCCCATGATCATCACCGGGGTGGCCATGGCATCGGCAATTTCTGCGTTAGGACAAATAATGGTTACACTCTTGATACCGCTTACGGGCAGGCCGGTTTTCGGGTTGATGGTATGGGAATATTTTTTTCCTTCTATCACGGCATATTTCTCATAATTGCCTGAAGTTGCTATAGCCATATCTGTAATGGACAAACTTGAAAAGGGATGGTGTGCCGCATCCGGGTCTGCAATGCCGATCGTCCACTCCTTTCCATCGGGCTGATGACCCCATGCAGCCAGGTCGCCAGCCGCATTGACAATGCCGCTTGTCACTCCTTTTTCCTGTAAGAATTGCCGTGCTTTTTCGGCAGCATAGCCCTTTCCAATTCCTCCAAAACCGATACGCATTCCTTTTTTCTTCAGGAATACGGTCCCCTTTTTTTCATCCAGTATGATATTCCGGTAATTGATAAGGTGTACAGAATGAAGTGCTATCGTTGGGTCGGGCAGGGCCTTCATGCTTGTATCAAAATTCCATAGCTTTTTATCTATTGACCCATATGAAATGTCAAAAGCACCCTGTGTAATTTCAGAAATACGTTTTGATCTTTGAATGATCTTGAATACTTCAGCATCTACTTTAACAGGGGCTATTCCTGCATTTCGATTGACCAGGTTGGTCTGGCTGTCTTCATTAAAAGTAGTAAGTAACTTTTCGATGCGGCTGATCTCTGCAATGGCTTCATCGATCCTTTTTTCAGCCCAATTCTTATCGCCGGAAACCACCGTGAATTCAAACCGGTTACCCATCAGTTTGCAAACTCTGCGGTTAATACCAGGTTTTATGTGAAGGGAATTATTCTCGGGCATTCATAAGTATTTTTGCCTGGCTAATAAAATGTGCTGGTGAAATATCCGGGAATCCTTCCCAGGTAAACAACAGCTTTCCTTCTTTATCCAGTAATAACGTACAGGGAAATATCCCGTGAGGATTAAATTGTTCGGCCAACTGATCATTCTTTTTTTGCTGTTCTTTTGATAATTGATGTTTTTTCTTCCTGGGGAAATCCGCATTCAATAAGACGAGACTGGAGTCAGCAAATTCTTTAAACATAGCAATTTCAAAATACTCATCATTCAACCTGATGCAAGGGCCACACCAGTCAGAACCGGAAAAATTCAAGAGAATAAACTTATGCTGTTGCTTTGCGATCTCTTTTGCGTGTTCAAAATCTGTCTCCCAGTTTCCCGGGGAATTGAGGAATAAGGCGATCAGCAAAAAATTAAAAAATCGCATAAGGGTGTTTGATCAAAATTAATGCTGCAACATTGACAAAGACATGATTCTCGTCATATTAACAGATTATTATACCCATACAGATTCAATGCCAGGCTATATTGATAAATGCTGGCATGTATCTATTTTACAGCAAACAACCCACCGCTGTCTTTCCCCAATGACAGGTATTTATTTCTACCCGCAGTCAGGTAATAAATGAGGTAAGCAAATACCGGGATAGCAAGAACCAGGATCGCATAATAAATATAGTCGGGGGCTTTTATGCCCGCGATCTTCAAGTAAAGTTTGTATAAAATCACTGCCAGCACAGGAATCGCCAGCACATAATAGTATTTCATTCCGCTTTTAACTTCCAGGTAAGCTTTTTCTCCTTCGCGCAGATCAATGCTCAACTCTTCACTGCCACACCAATTCACCTTACAACGGATCTTGTGTAATCCCGGTTCCACCGCGAATTCCTCTGCATTGCCATTCGATACGGAGCCTGCGATATTTCCATCAATACTTACTTTATAGCTCTTTAGCCTGTTCATCCATTCTCCTTTTCTTCGAACGATGATCTTCGGTTTGTTCTCCATATATATACTTTTTTCAAATAAATATTAATCCAGGCCAAACATCCCTTTATTTAGTTGTTGCATGATCTGGGATTTATGCTCGGCGGCCACCAACAAGGAAATATTATGAGGACTTCCGCCATAAGAAACCATCCGCACCGGGATCCGGCCGATCGATCCGAATAATTTTTTGATGATATCTTCTGTTTTGGATATCTCGTTGCCCACCACGGAAATGATCGCCTGGTCCTGATCGATCTCTACCATGCCGAATGGTTCCAGTTCTTTCATGATCTCTTTCAGGTGCGTAGCATTATCGATGGTCAGGGAAACGGCTACTTCAGAGGTGGTGATCATGTCGATAGGGGTGCGGTATTTTTCAAAGACCTCGAAAATTTTTCTCAAAAAACCATAGGCAAGCAGCATCCGGCTGCTCTTGATCCGGATGGCAATAATATTATCTTTCGCAGCCACTGCCTTTACGCCTACACTTCCCGCTTCCCCGGCGATCAGTGTTCCTTTAGCATCCGGCTGCAATGTATTCCGGAGCTTTACCGGTATATTATATTGTTGTGCCGGCCAGATAGAAGCCGGGTGCAGGATCTTGGCACCGAAATAAGCCAGCTCTGCCGCTTCTTCAAAACTTAATTTCTCAATGGGTACCGTTCTTTTTACGACACGGGGGTCATTATTATGCATGCCGTCGATATCCGTCCATATTTCACAGATCGTCGCCTCGATGGCAGCAGCGATAAGGGATGCAGAATAATCGCTGCCTCCCCTGCGCAGGTTGTCGATCTCTCCGCGGGCGTTGCGGCATATATAACCCTGTGTGATGAATAGCCTGGAATCAGGTTGCTGGTCCAGCAATTGACTTAGTTTAACTTTAATACTGCCTATCTGCGGTTCATCATGTACATCAATGGTCATGAATTCAAGCGCCGGTAACAATACATGTTGTACGCCGATCTCATCGAGATAAGTAGAAAATAATTTCGTGGATAAAAGTTCACCCTGTGCGAGTATGTCCTTATTCAGGGCTTCACTGAATGATATCTTGAGAATGATATTCAGGAATTCAAAATGTTCTGCAATGATCTCCCTGGCTTTGCTGAGTGCCTCTTCCGATTTCAGAAGACCTTCTGCAAACTGCTGGTAATGGGATTCGAGATTATCGATATGCTGTTTTGCATTTACGCGGTCGCCCCTGGCGATCAGGTATCCAATTTCGATCAAAGCATTGGTGGTCCCGGCCAAAGCTGAAAGTACCACGATAACGGGTTCGGGGTCCTGTGTTACCAGGCCCGCAATATGATGCATACGTTCCGGCTTACCTACACTGGTGCCTCCGAATTTCATTACTTTCATAAGAAGGTCAAAAGAGTCATATTGAACAAATGAGTCAAATGGGGGGCAAAGATAAACTTGGATGGTCAGAGCTCAATCGAAAATCTTGAGCCAAGTTGCTTTAGATCATCAACTACCGATTCGGGAAATAAAATCCCCATTTCCCTTCTTTCCTTTTCCGCTTCTCTTTCGGGGTCACCAGGTACCAGCACTTTATTTTCACCGGGTATCGTTTTAGCCGCCCGGAATCCCCCGATCCATTTGTCCATATGTTTTTTGAAATCTTCGGCGGGCCTGAAAGCATCGATACGCATGGCGCCGAAAAAATGGCCAATGCCTTTGCCGGGTTGTTCTGTGGGTAAGGGCACATAAGCAGGAAAGGGTGGTACCCAGGGAGCATAATTCGCACCGCTTAGTACAGCAGAAAAAATATCCACGATCGCACCCAAAGCATATCCTTTATGGCTGCCATGTTCCCGGTCCCCTCCCAAGGGTAATAAAGCACCTCCTTTTTTTAATTCATGCGGATCGGTGGAGGCTTTTCCATCTTTATCCTGGATCCATCCCAATGGAGCAGCAGCATTTTTTCTCTGTAAGATTTCCAACTTTCCATTGGCAGCAGTGGTGGTGGCAAGGTCCGCTACGAATGCAGGTTGATCACCCGCAGGAACGGCGACACAAATAGGATTTGTTCCCAACATTTTGTCAATGGAAAAAGTGGGAGCCACCAGCGCACTCGCATTGGTCATCGCGATCCCGATCATTTCGTGTTCCAAAGCCATCATCGCATGATGGGCAGCAATTCCAAAATGATTACTGTTTTGAACACTCACCCATCCTGTTCCCGCATTCCGGGCTTTATCAATGGCGACTTTCATGGCATATGGCGCTACTACCAATCCTAACCCGCTGTCTCCATCCACCACCGCCGTTGAATTCGTTTCATGAATGATCTTCATTGCCGGTTTCGCGTTCACTCTTTTAACATCCCATAACCGTACATAACCACTTAACCTGGCCACACCATGTGAATCAATGCCCCGCAGGTCGGCTGATAATAAAGCCCGGGTAGCCACCGTTGCCTGTTCAGCAGGGCAGCCAATCTTCAGAAAGACCTTTTCCGTAAAATCTTTTAATGATTCGTAACTGTAAATTTTATCCGGCATCCGGCAAAGAAACAAATAAAAATGCCCCGGTTTACGAACGGGGCATTAAATAAAAAAATGATGAATGTTTACTTAGAAAGGGAGATCATCAATGGGTTCTGTCACTTCACTGGCCGCAGGTATAGAACCGGAGGAACTGGACTGCATGGCAGGTGCGTTGGACATGGAAGAACCAACATTTTCTCCACGACCACCCAGTAATTGAATTTCTCTTACACGCAAGGATAATGAAGCTCCGGGGGTTCCATCATTTCGCTGGAAAGAACGTGCTTCAGGCTGCCCTTCAACATATACCTGCTTGCCCTTTGTCAAATAAGTCGCAACACCAGTCTTATCGCTCCAGTAAGCGCAATCCACCCAGGTCGTTTTTTCCTGGGGGTTGCCCTGGCTGTCTTTATATTTTTCAGTATGTGCTACGGTAAAGTTGATAACGTTCTTTCCGTTGACGGTGTTCACCACGCAATCCTTGCCGAGGTTCCCGATAATCTGCATTTTGATCATAGTGCTCAAATTTAAAAGTTACTTAATGATTGAAGCGGCAAGTTACGATTATTCCCAACCCCTATGAAGCTACTGTTATGATCTGACCACTGATGTGACAGGCTTGTGAATAACTTGAATACCCTGCCGCTCCAATCATTGATATACATGCAATATCGGTTGGAACGGAGTTGGGTTCCAAGGTGAAAACACAGAATCTTTGAAGTATTTTGACGGTCTCGGCAGCGTCTTATACTGCTGTTCGCATGGAAAACGGCAATCGGAAACTATAAACTGTCAGTTATCAGTTATCATCTGTCCTGGCAGTAGCAGGATCGATGATCCTTCCAAAGAAGATCGCATTCAAAAATAACTTGCTGCCCCCCAGCCAGAAGGCCCGGAAATTCGGGTTATCGGCAATATTCACAACCCGTCCATTGCCGACTGTGTTTACGATAACAGCAGCAGAGTTTTTAATAGCATCCAGGTTCTCTTTGCTCACCCATCCGCTTTGTAAGGGTTTATCCTTATAATAAAATGGAGTGGCATATGGATTTTTGCTTTTTTCCATATACACCTTGTTGGCTTTAAACAGGCTTATTGTTTTTTGATGATAACCATAGGCCAATGGATGAGCCAGGTCAACTTCAGCACCGAATATAGCCCCGGACATCTGCTGCGCGCCATCTACCTGTTCTCTTTCCGGGTATGAAAGTTTTTGTGTGCTATCGACGGGTGATTTTAGTTTTTTGAATTTTACATCCGTGATCCCGTTTTGAGATGCCCAGGTGACAGCTTCCTCAGTTAATACAAGGGTACCACCTGCCTGCACCCAGGATCTTAGTTTGTCTTTATTTATATCATTGTAATTCCCGCCTACCATAATAAGCGTATTGTATTTATTAATATCCACCCGGTTAAAAATAACAGGTTCCAGGTGTGTGGCAGGTATATTCATTCGCTGGTCGAGCAGGTACCAGGCTTCCCCGGCGTCGGTAGCATTTACACCAGGCCCCGTAAGCATGGCGATAGTTGGTTTCGTTACTGTAACAAACCTGCTGCTCCCCAGGTCAACTCCTTCGGAGGCCTGTCCTGAATTAATTGAAAATGCAGTGACAGCATTCTCTTTACAAACTGCTGTTAACAGGTTATACAGGTCCTGGCTGCTGAATTTTTGTGATTTCACAGGGATGAGTAATGTACCATAATCAAATTTCGATTGCCCGGAGCCACTGGCACTTGTAAAATCTTTAGTGGCCACTTTTGCAATTACATCTTTATCAAGTAAAAAATAAAGCAGGCGTGGCGCATTGAATTCATCCCAGGGAATGAGATAAGCATAATCACTTCTTCCTCCCTGTACCCCACCGGTAAGCGTGGTCTCCCCTATTCTTTCTCCCATCAATGAACTGCTGAACTGTGTGGCGCTCAGCGCGGCAGAAGAAAGTCCAAAAGCAAGTGGCATGGTCCAGGAAGTAATATCATAGAACAGGCTGTCTTTATAATCCAGTGTTCTTTCAAATATGGTTTTGATGACGCGATATTGCGGCTGATTCAGTGGCACGACAAAAGAATTGCCACGGTTAAAATCAATTCCATCAACTTTTGTACTAGTATTCAATCCATACACTTCCACCTGGTGACGTTTCAGCATCGATACAAATTCATTTGTTTTGAATTTATCCAGTGGATCCCCGAACACATAGGCTTTCACCGGGTCGGCTGCCGCATCCGTTATCGCCTGTTTATAAAAATCTCTTTGCCATCCCAGGAATTCTTTCCGAAGTGCTTTTGCGCCTTCCAGCGTACTGAGTGCCGTAGTGAACTGATTCTTGATGGTGAAGGGAAAACTTAAAAGGCCATTGGATGTTTGCTGTAAATGACCCCTGGAGGAAGCTTGTTCGAAAAGAATACCGATCGCGCCATTGATATCCGGGTAAGTGGAGCCTTTTCCATAATAAAAATCATCATAGTTCTCTTTCGTAAAATAAAGAGAACCGATCCTGTCGAGGAAGGCTGCATGAAATTTGCCAAGTTTAGCCGTGAGTTCCTGGTTCTTCAATGGCGTCAATGGATTTACCCTGGATGCTACGCCCGGTTGAAAAAAGAAAGTGGCATTGCTTCCTTGTTCATGGTGGTCGGTTAAAATATTGGGCTTCCATCGCTGAAACCATTGCATCCGGTTACGGCTTTCCACGTGTACCAATGGCAACCAGTCGCGATTCAGGTCAAACCAATAATGATTGAACCTTCCACCTGGCCAGGCTTCATTGAATTCCCTGTCATTGGGATCGGAGACGAGGTTTTTGCTTTTATGCTGGTTCACCCAGGAGGAGAATCGTTGCATTCCATCCGGGTTAAAAGATGGATCGAAAAGTATGACAACATTCTCTAATAATTCATCGATCTGTTTTCCCTGTGCGGCCGCGAGGTAATAGGCGCTCAGCAAAGATGCATTGCTTCCGCTTTGTTCGTTACCATGTATAGAATGACCGATCCACACTACGATCGGCATATTCTCAATGTTTACGGAACCCGATTTCGAAGGATCAGATAAAAGCAAATGTTGTTGCCTGATCTCTTCGAGTCTTTGTTGATTAGCTGGTGAAGTGATGATGAGCAATACCTGAGGCCTGTTCTCATAAGTAAAACCCATGGTTTCCAATTTGACCCGGTCAGGTGCGGCTGCAGCGATCGCTCTCATATAGTTCACCAGCCGGTCATGGGTCACATGCCATTCTCCTACATGATGGAAAATAACATCTTCTGGTTTGGGAATTTTTGGGTTGTAAGTAACACTATCCGGTAAGTAATAGGAAAGCTCCTGTGCCCTGAGCGAGCAATGAATAGTAAACAATAAAGTGATAATCAGCAGTTTCTTCATACAGCAGTTTTATAGGAACGGAAATTACTGAATTGGCGTCACATGAATGCGGTATTAGAATAAACTATTCATTTTGTATTTTCAGCTATGCAAACTGTTAAGCTAAAACCATTGCAGCAGCGGGGTATGGAGTGTATCGGCATTTTTTTGAGATCAATTACAAAATAAAGGATGAATTGCGGAAAACGCGTCCCTCCTGCTTCCAGCAGCCGCGCTGCCTGCTTTCCCTAAATTCGTAACTTTCATTATTGGGCTCCGGCCTTGCTTCGCCGAAGCGGCTACGCGAAGGCGCAGCATAAAGCTGTGGTCGTTAGCTGCAACTCATATTGATGACCTGTGAAATATAAAAACATCATTGCGACAATTTCCTTCATTTTCTTACAGATTGACTTATGGAGTCAAAGCGAAATTTCGTTAGCTAAAGTAATGTACTCTGTTGACAAACAACTCGAATTCAAACAGAGTAAGTTTGAATTTATCGATTCTGGCGTATTAAAAAAATCAATGAAGATTAAAGTCCTTTGGAATAACAATGTTTTTTTCAATAATTATGAAGATAAAGATGCCTTAGACTGTTTTACATTTTCTACAATAAAAAACGATTCCATTTTTATTGTTGGTTACATGACAGGAATGTTTGGGTACGGATTTGAACTCACTATTATTAATGATAGTTGCATTGCTGCTCCATTTGCTGTTTCGGATGAAAAGATATATAAATATATTCCAACTGC
>DATINK010000008.1:0-21837 GCA_035474355.1 Chitinophagaceae bacterium
CAAGGGATTTGCCCTGATCCGCATCGCCAATGGCGTCAATAAAAATGGAGATCCTGTCTATATCAATCCCTGGAATTGGTTGTATCAAAAAGTATTGGTTAAAATACCCGGTGATCCCCGGATCGGGTCACTTCTATACGCTATCTGCGTCATCATCTTCATGTGGGCCGTCTGTTACTGGATGGATAAGAAGAAACTCTATGTAAAAGTCTGAGACTTTCTTATTTCTTATTACGTTTAGCTTCCATCAACTCAATGATCTTTTTCTTATCTGCAAGTTGTGATTCCAGCAACGATATCCGTTCAGCCAGGAATTGAATTTTCTCATCCTTGGAATAATATTGTCTTTCTTCCTCCAGGAGGTTTTGGATTCCCTGGCCTGCTACTAACATTTCACCTTCCCCAGCGAGTAACCAAACCAGGTCCAGGTCAGGATAATTTCGGTGGACCTTTTGCAGGATATCCGAACCAATTGAACCCTTCCCCTGCTGGTGTTTCTTGAGGTAACCGTTAGCAACCTGGCAGTTACGTTCAAAAGCATAAGCTGAGATCCCTTTCCCCGAGAGGTATTTCAAAAGCCGGTCAATTACCTTCATTGTGTATAATCAGTAGATAAAAATAATACTAAAATAGTCTATTTATTTAGAAAATTAGCTAATATTGGGTATCCTTTCGGAATATTATAGAATAGTGTGGACATCCCGTCCTTCTATTGTATCTGCCCTGACAAATAATCGGGACCCTTGCATTTTCCAGGCAGATCATTGCCAGCCATAACCGAGAGGAAGTCCTGTCCCTGTCAAAAATTCCTCATGACCGGCAAACCTGCTTCAGGTTCAAAGCGGAATAAAGTGTTGACTGAAAAATTTTTTCAGTTCATCGATCATCATCCGCCTGTCCGTGTAAGCCGGCATCTCCGGAATATTTTATTGGATTATATCAGTCACCAGGTTGAAACGGGCCTACCCCTTGACTTCCATGTTTATCTATGGGAATTATATGATCTTTTTGAACTCCTGGATATGGCAGCAGATGAACAATCAAAAACAATTCATAAAAACAACGCTCTTCAAAAATGACAGAGACAGATTCCTCGCTGTATTCATTCCTGGAAAAGATAATTCCTGTTGCCGGTATAGAAAGGATCTACCTGTTGGGTGAGCAAATAATTTCAAAAAAAAATGCAGGGATTTTCATACGCCGGCCCTATTCAGATCAAAGTCATAAGCGATACCTTTTGCTTTTCCTCGTCAATGCGCAAACAGGTGAGTATCCGGAAAGCATCATCGAGTCACTTACTGGTAAAAATAGTTTTGTGATGCCCTGGATAATGAAGTTGCCGGACTTTAAAAACGACCTGCAGAACAAAAATCATTTTGTTTTAAAAGTTTATTCGGCCGCTGAACTATTATTCAATGCCCGTAATGAGTCTTTTATAGTTTCCGGCGAAATGCAAGAACCAGGGATAGAAACATTCACGGCTGATGCCTGGTTAAACCGCGCTGAGGAATTTTTAGCCGGGGCAGAGCTGTACTTGTTACGAAAA
Source organism: Chitinophagaceae bacterium (assembly GCA_035474355.1). Classification (GTDB taxonomy): domain Bacteria; phylum Bacteroidota; class Bacteroidia; order Chitinophagales; family Chitinophagaceae; genus DATINK01. Next base: position 1,547 of record DATINK010000008.1, read on the forward strand.
CAAATAAAAATGTCAGCATTTTGCCTGCATCAATCAGCAGAACAGGCCTATACGGCTATTATTTTTCGTGCAACAGGTTATCGACCCCGTACCCATAACCTGCTGCGACTCCATCAATCCGCGGTTTTTTTTTCTCCGGGACCTGATTGTCTCTTTCCTGAAGGTCTTACAGGGGATGAATCACTTTTGTGTCGCTTACAAAAAGCTTATACAGAAGCCCGTTATATGGATAATTTTCATTTCCCTGCTGATAAACTCTCTACTCTTCTTGAGAAGATCCGTAGACTTATCGGGATGGCAGCTACCGTTTTTTAACTGCGGTCCCTGCGTTTTATCACGTCATTCCCCGCCACTTTACAACGGAATAAATGGTATTTTTCTTTCCGGGGCTGTCACGGGTAATTAATTTTTTATTATAAATTAGTGCACAGTCCATCTTTCATGAACCAAAACCTGCAAACAGTATCGCACGAACCGCTGATTTGGACAGAAGCCCTGCCACCTCGTTTTAAAGGAATCCGGCTTCCCGGAAGTACAGTGTCTTCCTCAACCGGGGCCTTTGGCTCATTGTGTATCCAGGAATTAGAAAGCCAGCATTATTCCATCCGTTATAATGTTTTCGATATCATTCAACGTTTTGTCCTCCAGGTGAAATCGGTCGAAGCCGGTTTGCATACACGCATCATGTTGAAGGGACATGTTGATCAAGAAATGAATGATGATAATAAATGGTCCTTACGAAGGAACCAGGTGGCTTTATTGAATGCTTCACTCCCTGAAATCACTGCATTCTATAATAAGAATCTGCACATCAGTTTCGATACTTTTTTCTCGAGAGGATTGGTCAATGAAATCCTGCCGATGTTCCCTTCGGTGGGTAAGACATTTAATGAGGAATCACCTTTTTTAAGTACCTCTCATTGGGCGGATACTGAAACTCTTGAACTGGTGCACAGCATCCTGCGTTGTAAATATGAAAAAGAATTACGCCGGCATTTCTTTGAAAGCCGAGTGCGCGAGTTGCTTTGTCGGTTCCTACTGGAATTCAGCGAACAGGATCCTACCCAAAAACCACCCACAGAAGAAGAAGTGACATCAATATACAAAGCAGAGGAGATCATTAATGCCGATATTTCTAAACACACCAATATCCCTGAGCTTGCAAAAAAAGTATTATTGAATGAATGGCGTTTTAAGATCGTATTTAAAAAAATCTTCGGGATGGGTCCATATGAATACCTGGTCAGTCAAAGAATGAAAAAGGGTAAGGAACTGCTAAAAAGTGGAGTCTCAATAAAAGAAGTAGCTGCCCTGACAGGCTATCGACCTACAGATTTTACCGAAGCTTTTATTCACTATTATGGTTACGGTCCCAGTACCGTCCGGAGAAAGCGTTCATAATCAACCATCCTCCTTTTTCGGGATAATTTACTCCCGATATCCAGAGTAATAGATTTGGAGTCTGCTGGAATAATCAGTGAGCTTAGTAGTATCAACTGCTACTGATGCTCCATTCCCGAAATAAACTACTCATCGATATCATTGCAGCGATTTTTATCCTGCTGTTTACCTATACAGCTATCAGTAAATTGAGGGATCATACAAAATTCTATTATACAATTCGGCGCTCTCCGTTGATTGGAGACAAAGCTGCATTTGTTTCCTGGGCGCTGCCATTTAATGAATTGTTTGTTGCCGCATTGCTGTTTTTTTTGTCTACCCGGGCACTGGGACTGAAGATCTCGTTTGCACTAATGGTGTTGTTTACGCTATATATCGGGTATATGCTTGCTTTTACTTCTCACCTGCCTTGTTCCTGCGGAGGCGTGATCAGTCATTTATCCTGGAAAAATCATTTATATCTCAATATCGGTCTTACCCTGTTAGCCGGCTGGGGTATCTGGCTAATGAATAAAACGAAGAAACAAATGCCCTTTCAGTATTCAGCGAGGGTTTAAAATATTTATTGCAATAGATCAGGCGAAGCCGAAAACCTGTAAAAGAGAGTAGGCAAAATGAAATAAATAAAATTTAAGATTATGAAAAAGTATTTATTGGGCTTATTGGCCATTTTATTGGCAGTGGGGTTCAGCTCCTTTAAAAGCGCTCCGAAAAAGTCAAGCCAAACGACTTATTACTGGTATGACATTGTAAACTACGACCCTATTGGAGTTGAAAAGACTGAAGAACCGGGTGTCGAATGTCTTACCACGAACCATGGTGACCGTTGTGCGGTAGGCTTTTTAGACGTTCCTTCAGATCCTTCCACAGATACGCCAGATGTTGACGCTTTCCTTGAGTAATCCTTTCCGATGTAATGGCAACAGTTAGGCTGTTGCCATTACTTACGTATAGAAACTTCTTTGTTTTTTTCCCTAATTACAATTACCTCGTGCTCCCATTCTTTTTCCACCAGATCAAGATCATATTTGTGCAGATCTTTTCTTAGCAATTCAATATCTAGGGAATCGAGGTGGTTTGCATTAATACAGATATCGATATTTCCTGTATAACCTGTAGCATCATGGAAAGGGGATTTAAACTTATGAAAATGTAAAATTTCTTTCAGTTTTAGGGGAAGGAACCAGGCAGGTCTGTTCCAAAAGCACCATAAGGAATCTTCGGGAGCTTTCCTGAATGCAACGCCATTTCTATCCCCCCGACTACCTAATTTGTCAATATCGCTTATTCGGGTCAATACCCAGCACTTCATTTTCCGTTTTTCTATCCTTGTATCAACATTAAAAATCATATCCAAGTCTTGGCGCATGATCTTATAGAGCTGGCTTGCTTTTGCAGGCGGAACGAGTAAGTCATATAGATAGGCATTGTCCTTTTCCCACGTATCCCAAAGTTTTTTGTCTTTTGGATATTCATATCTCGAGGGATCTTTTACCTCCAAAATGACTTCTTCTTCTGTGTAATCTATTTTATGATCTTCAGTGAAAGCCACCATGTATAATGATTTGATAGAAGCGCCGTTACAATGTATTTTATTAGGTATTGCGCTTCCATTCATTTTTTTTAACTGTCGAAATGATGGTGTAATAGTATCTACAGCCGGAATAATATAAGAATAGTAATTAATGCGGCTAAATGCACTGTCGCTAAGCTGGCTTAAATACCGAACATCAACGTCGTTTGTACGATGCCTGACCTTCTCTTGTAAGTTGGTTTTCCCAGTGGCTAGGAATTGAAGAATATTCTCTTCGTTGAAATTATAATATTCCGGTATTGCTACTACAATTCCTGATGATGCTTCGATCCACACATAATGCGGCACACCCACATGCGGGAATAATTTCGTCAGTACCGAATCTCCTGTTATAAATGGTACGCCAGGCTTATATATCTTCTTCCTGGTTGCAAAAAAATTATTTATTTTTTCTTCCTTTTCTTCACTTACTAAAATAAATTGGACATTGCTTTTGAATTTCTTCTGCATTGAATCAATCTTGGGAAAAGCCGCTATGCAGGGCTTACATCCCGTACTCCAGAAATCCAGGATGATCAACTTGTCCTTGAACTGAGAAAATTTCAAAGATGGAGATGAAAAATTACTTGCGTTTTGTATCTCAATATCCGGGCATTGCTGTCCGATTTTGATCTCCTGTGCTGCAGATTTTATAGTGATGGCAATAACTATACTGAAAAAGGTTATTGTCTTATTCATATGACGAAATAATTAAGTGATAAAAGATGTCTCAGATGATATCCAGAGAATTTAATACCCCGGGTTCTGCAACAGGAAAGGATTCAGACGAATTTCAATCTCTGGAATGGGATATAATGCGTCTGTTGCTTGCCAGTTTGGTTTCAGAGCACTTAGTACAGCATCCGCCCTGCCGGTCCTTTTCAGGTCCAGCCAGCGATGGCCAAACTCACAGAAAAGTTCAACCTGTCTTTCACGCTCAATGGCGGATAAAAGTCCGGCCTGGTCATTGGCTGCAGTATTTGGTAACCCTGCTCTTGTACGTATCTTATTAAGATCAGACTGCGCACCTGAAATATTATTTTGATTTGTTCTTGCTTCTACCCTGACCAAGTACATTTCGGCATACCTTAAAACAGTATAATACTCAGTTACCGTCGTGGCTGTTCTCACCTTGTATTTATTAGGGTAATAATATTGATTGCCCGCCACAGTAGTGTTTTTGGTCCAACTGGTCTTCCGCGCATCATTGACGAAGAATGCATTCAGTTGCAAGGAGGATAAAATATAAGTCGGAACAGTCCCAGTGGCAGGAATAAAAATATTTCCTTCCCAGGTATTGAAAGTGGTGGATACCGGCACCAGTTGCCAGATCGCTTCATTGCTGTTGGCCAGAAAAACAGTATTCAGATCGCTGACTAGGGAATAGACTGCCGAGTTGATGACGGATGTGGCTTCCTGTTCCGCCAGGATCCAATCGCGCTTATACAAGTAGACTCTTGCCAATAAAGCTGTAGCAGCCCATTTATTGGGTCTTACCTTACCGGCAGTTATATATGCCGCCCCCAGGAGATTTTGCGATTCCTTTAAATCGGAGATCACTTGCCCATAAACGAGATCAACTGTCGCTCTTGGCAATGAAGCAGTCACCGTATAATCTGTAATGGTGACAAGCGGCACATCCCCGAAAAGGTTTACCAGGCAGAAATAACAAAAGGCTCTGATGAATTTTGATTCTCCCAGTAACTGATTCCTGACAGAAGAAGAGATACTGGCTGATCCCTCTAACCCTTCTATCAAATTATTAGCCTGGAAAATAATATTGTAAGTTGAGATCCAGAAACATGACCTCAACATAGAATTACCTGTTGACAATTGGTTGGATGTAAATTCATCATAAATGATACTTGAGGTTGTGTTCACTATCTCATCCGCTGAAAGCCCCAGAAGTAAAGTCATCCCTATACTTGCAAACTGGGTATTGGTCTTGATCATTTGCGTATAAAGTCCAATCATCGCCGAGGTGGCCACTGCATCACTTTCGAAAACCGTCACCTTACTCAGCTTGTCACCTGGGAAAGGGACTTCAACCAGTTTTTTGCAGGAAGAAGAACTGATCAGGGCAACTCCCAGGAATAAAATATTTATTGAATTCTTGTAGATTTTCATAACCATCATTTAAAATGTGAATTGTAAACCGACAGCAAAGATTCTCAATGGCGGAAGCCGGTATAGTTCCTGGGACTCTGGATCCGAGCCCTTGTACCCCGTAATGGTCAGCAAGTTCTGCCCTTCTATATATACTTTACCTCCTTCGGCGTGGATATTCTTCATCAAAATATCCGGGAAACGATAAGAAAATGAAAGATTTTTTAGCCGGGCATAAGAAGTATTTCCGTTCATATAATCCGATCCGCTTATCCTAAGAACATTCGCCGCATTAAATGCTGGAGTGCCTGAGCGCGTAGAAAATTTCTGAACTTCGGTAATATCGCCAGGTCCTCTCCAACGATCCATTACAAGAAGAGGTTGGTTGAACATGGTGCCCGGGTAAGTCAATGCGCTGAATACAGTAGCTGCATATCTTTTACCAGTTTGCTTTTTAAATTCAAAGAAAATATCCAGCTCCCAGTTTTTATATTGAAAACTATTCCGGAATCCGCCAAAAAACTCAGGATCGAAATTTCCCAGGTTCTTTTGCTTATCGGCTGTAACGGGTGCTGAGGTGGGAGAACCGTTTTTATCGACAAATTCGAATATTCCAGTTTGCGTATTTACGCCTGCGAACCTGTATCCGCCAAAAATATTCAGGGATTCTCCGACTACAAGGTTAGAATAGCTGGATGTTTCAATACCAGGGAATGAGGCCAGTTTATCTTTTGGTATAGTAAGGTTCAGATAATTGGACCATTCGAAATTCTTTGTCTTTACATTGACTGTTTTCAATTCAAACTCCCAGCCGCTATTGATCACTGTTGCCGGGAAGTTTCCAATAATACTTGAACCGCCGGTTTGTGAAGGCAAAGCATAATTAATGAGCTGATTACCGGTTCTATTCCTGTAGTAGCTTGTGTTCAATAGTATACGATCCTGCAAAATACCCAGTTCAAGGGCCCCTTCCATTTTACGGTTCAATTCCCAGGCAAAGTCAGGATTAAAAAGAGTGGTAGGAAAAATACCGGAGACTCCCTGGTAAACAAGTCCGGTACTGCTATAGGTATCCAGGTACCCATAGTTTCCGATCTTATCATTACCTGTGGTTCCTAAGCTGGCCCTAAGTTTTCCAAATGAAATAAAAGAAAGTGAGTTATGAATGAATTTTTCCCTGGAAAATATCCATGCCATGCCAATCGCGCCGAAATTGGCAAATTGCTTCCCTGGCCCAAACCTGCTTGAACCATCTCTTCTTCCGCTAATATTCAAGATATACTTATCCTGCAAATTGAGATTCAGCCTTCCGAAGAGGGCTGCATACCTGTACCGGCTATCTGCTCCGGATATATTGACCGAGACGGCACCAGAGATACTCCCCAATAAGGCATCGTTTGTATATCCTGTTCCGCTGATCAGGGAATTTTCTGAATTGTTTTGCTGCCATGTCGCTCCAACCAGTGATTCCAGCCTGAGTTTCCCAATGTTTCTTATGAATTCTATCTGGGGCTCAATGATGATACTTTTTAGATGATTGGTTCCAAAATTGGCAGTGCCTGTAGGATTACCAGAAGGACTTAACGAAGATATAGGGGTGATACTCATATCTTCAAGATCCATGGAATTGTACCCCATGTTTGTGCGAAATGTAAATCCTTTTAATATTTGGAAGCTTAGTAAGAGATTGCTGACCAGGTTGGCGGTCTTGCCATTGTATTTTCTTAGTACCGGTGCAAGGGGGTTAGAAAAAGTAGCTCCTCCTTGTTGCCAATTCAATTTTCCGGAAGAATCATACAAAGAAGGAAGGTTAGGCGGTAAGTTGATCAATGTGTTCAGATCAGCCACATTAATATTGTTATCGCTAAAAATATAACTGGCTGTTAGTGAAAGACTGAATTTCCTGTTTGTTGAATTATGATTCAGGTTGATGTGAAAAGAGCCGCGCTTATTAGCTAGACCTCCCGGATAGACTGTTGTTTCCCGGTGATATCCGGTTCCCAGTAAAAATTGCGTGTTGGTATTTCCACCTGAAATTGAGACCTGAGCATCTGTTGTATGTGCCGTTCCGCCAATAAGTAGTTGCTTAAAATCCGTGTACCTTGTCGTATCCCAAATCATGAGATCGGGAGCATAACCGGTAGAACCAGCAACAGCATTCGGGATAATCCCATCATTGGCAAAAGCCTCCTTTCTCATTTCAATGTATTGCCGGGTATTCAGCATGTCCATTGTACGTGTTACTTTGCTGAAGCCTGTATAGACATTCGCATCAATCTTAGTCTTCCCCGGTTTGCCTTTTTTCGTTGTAATAAGTATAACGCCGTTTGCGGCCCTGCTACCGTAAATAGCAGTCGCATCAGCATCTTTTAGAACTTCAATACTTTCTATATCAGCCGGGTTAATGATGCTGAAAGGGCTCATTCCGGTACTGCTGAGGGCTGAAGAAGCCTGACTTATCTTATCGTTGTTAGCGGCATAAGGCACTCCATCAATAATGAAAAAGGGATCATTATTGATACTATTATTTATGCTGGTCCGCCCTCGAATTTGAATTTTTACAGCCGATCCGGGTATTCCACTTACTTGGGTAACCGTTACACCTGGTACCCTTCCATGTAATGTTGCCAATGGATTTCCTACAGGTTGTCTTTCAATTTCCGCAGCATCTACTTTACCAATATTCCCCGTATTCAACCTCCTTGTCGTATTGCCGTAAGCCATCACAATGCTTTCATCCAATGTGCTGATGGCTATTTGCAGTGTTATTTCAATTGCATTTCGTCCACTCACTGCAATCTCCCTGCTGCTATAACCAATGCTACTGACCAATAGTGTGCTGATTGTCCCATTGTACTCAATGCTGAATTCACCTCGCTCATTCGTAGCTGTAGCAACCGAAGTACCTTTGACTGTCACGGTCGCTCCCACAACCGGCTCTCCTTTTTCGTTGGTCACCTTTCCACTGATCACCGTATTTTTCTCCGGTATTACCGGTATTGAATTAATTGCCTCTTTTCTTTTAATGATGATATAGGAATCATCCAGGGTATAAGACAAGGGCAGTTCCCGGAAGCAGATATCCAATGTCTTTGCCAGGTCTATATCCCTGACTTCAATGGAAACTTTGCCGGTATTTTCTATTTCCTCCCGGGTATAAATAAAATGATAAGAGGTTTGCTTTTCAATCTCGAGAAACACTTTTTCCAGGGAAACATTTTTCAGGGAAAGGCTGATGCGCTGACTATGTCCATCGATTCCCGCCTGCAGGCAGGCCGCTGTCAATAAGAGTAGAAGCTTTGTCATCATAAAGCTTTTGAAAACGCCACGAAAACTGCTTTTCCATGAGAATTGAGACCGGACAGTCGTTGCTACTAATGAGCCCCGGTACAAACGGGCTTTTTCCATAATTTTGGTCAGTTTGGGTTGATGAATAAGAGTTCTGAACAGATTTTTTATTTCGGTCGACCCAAATCTTCCCCGTCCCGATTGCCGTCGGGACGGTTTTTTTGGATCAACGCCGGGTTTTACATAGGCTGCTTTACTATTTATGGTTTAACAATGATCTTTTTTCCATCGATCTTAAAATGCACGCGATTCGTCTCCTCCAGTATGTGTAATAACTTTTCGACCGGTTCCTTCCTGTAGATCGTGGCGTTGAAATGGAAATCGACCTTTCCTTCATAAACGACTTCGGCATCATACCATCTCTTTACCTGTCGCATGATGGGTTCTATTAATGCATCTTTAAATTGAAATTGACCATTCTTCCATGCCACCGCCTCTGCAGTATTGATATTTTGAAGGATCGTGATCTTTCCATTTGGATCCAGCTGCGCCTGTTCTCCAGGTGATAGTTCTTCATCCCCGATCCTTACCTTTCCTTCCAATAATGTAGTATTGATCGTGGTTTCATCTTCATAAGCATTGATATCGAAATGTGTTCCCAGCACTTCCACCCGGCGGCCCCGCACATCCACGATAAAGGGTATCTTCTCTTCCCCGGCAGCTGTATGTTGCGATACATTCGCTATTTCAAAATATCCTTCTCCAGTTAAAGTCACTTCCCTCGTCTTCCCTGAAAATGTCACGGGGTAAGTCAAAGAGGAAGAAGCATTCAACCAGACCCGGCTGCCATCCGCTAACAAGATGTTGTACTGTCCTCCGGCAGGGGTTGTCAGCGTATGTATCTCGTTTCCGGCTTTACCTTCTTTCTCATAGCTTAACTGGCCATCCGCCGTTTTCAAAACTTCCGATCCGCCTGAAGAATCGATCAATCCATTTTTAGCATCATAGAGATTGATCGTTTGACCATTCGCTAATTTCAAAACGGCATAATTCCCGCCGGGCTGAATTGTATTCTCTGTTAATCCGGGCTTTCCGGGATCCGCTTTTTTGTCCATCAAAATGAAAAGAAAAAAGAGTCCAACCAGTATGACCAGGGAGGCCGCAATGCCATAGGTTATCAGCTTTTTCTTGATCGGCCTTTCCGGCTTAAAGTGTAACCGCAATTTTATTTTGTCAAGTGCCGCCTGGCTATCGGTTCCGGCCATTTCTGCCAGTCCTTTTTCAATGAACTTCGGGTTTACCAATTCTTCGAATAATCGCTGGTTGGCATCGCTGGCGGTTACCCAATCATCCAGTTCATCATGCTCTTTTTCCGTAAGTGTCTGCCGGATATAACCCGCGATCAACCAGGCTGTCCTTTGGGCCTGCTCTTCATTATAGGCTTGTCCGAGGCCGTTGCTTTCTTTCATACTAGTAAGGTAAAAATATTTCCCTTTCGCCTCCTTACAATAAGAGACGGAGCGGGCAAAAAAAGACTACTGTTTTTAAAAAAATATTTGATAGAGGAGGGCCGGTATAGCCTGGATCATCAAAATGGGGAATAATTTTGCCCTTATCAGCCATAAACCCTTTGCCTTGTGGGTTTTTACAGTACTGACAGACAGCGTCAGCTCTTCGGCAGTTTGTTTGACTGTTTTCCCCTCTATATAGAGTTTGGTGAAGACCTTTTTACATTTTGCGGGGAGCAAATTCATCGCTTCCTCTACTTCCCTGAGCATTTCCATCCGTACAATATTTTCTATGTAGTTATTATGATCTGCGGGTTCAAAGAAGAGGTCGGCAGGTTCCTGGCCGGTGGTCTTTTTCGATCTTTCCAGCCATCGCAGGCAGGAGTGATAGACTGATCTATATAAATAGGTTTTCAATACTGCGACGACTGAAAACATCTCACGCTTTGACCAGGTTGAAATAAAACTATCACTCACGATATCTTCTGCGGCCTGTTTATTTCTAACATACTTATTGGCAAAAAGGCATAAAGCCGGGTAAAAGGTTTTAAAATAAAAAGTAAAACCTCTCTCTTCACCACGGCTGAAGGCTTGTAAATACTCTTCTGCAGTTGTTGTATTGTCTTGTTTCATTGCTGAACCTTGAATACACGACCGTAATGCGAAGAGTCTTAAAGTGAGTTCCTGCGGCAAATTGTCCTGCGAATTAAAAGACGTGGAACTCCACTTACCGCTTTTAGGCACCTAGCGGGCCCTGTCACGAATAAGGGAGCCCACGCCTAAACGTGAGCTCATCACTTATCGTCCCGTGACATTGAAATTTACTAGGTTTCAAAAGCGAGACTCAAAGCGAATGGCTTCAATTAGTTCATGAAGAGATTCGCAAAAATATAAGGATCAAATACCTCTTTCTCAATGAATAGAAGTAATTGATTCATTCCGGGTTCGAATATAACAAAAAATGACGAATACGTCATTAATACAGACTGAATTTCTCTTGAATTTGAGAGGTCATGCCTCAAATCAGGGATACCAAATTACTTCAGAAGATCGCCATCATTATTAAGGAATTGCGTGATGAGCAGCACCTGACACAGGAAGATGTTTACAACGACACTAATATACATGTAGGTCGTATCGAAACAGCAAAAGCGAACCTATCAGTCAGTTCGCTTTCAGCCCTTTGTCGTTATTTTAAAATATCCCTGTCCGACTTTCATAAGAAAGTGGAGAGCCTGTAATATCCGTCGTCACTCATGAATGTGATTGATGTCTTATTTCCTCCAACCGAATTCATTCATTCCATGCAACGGAACATAAGCGGCGGTTAAACCCGCCGCCCTATCCTGGCTGTCATTCCCATCTCATTACATATTCCGCAGGGTGAATAACCCTGGTTGTCCTTTCTACTTCAGTCCTTCTGTCAGTCCTTCTGAAGCTGACAACGATAGCTTGAACGATCCGGAACAGTACTACAACAAACAGGAGTTTCATCAGTACCTCCTTTTTATTATTCGGTTAATTAATCACCGGAACTGTTTCGATCAGCGATGGGGTACTGAATGAAAAAGCCCGGCCGTTTCAAGCGACCGGGCTATCCTGATTTTATTTGATTAAATCATGTGTATAGATCTCCCGGTCGCAAAAGATTATTCTCATTTGCGCGATTGCATGAAGCAATAGTGCCTGCCATTGGTTTCGGTAAGCAGCAATAATAAATCTGCATGCTCAACCCGGCACCATCGCTAAATCGTATATGTTGTTTTTGTTTCAGCATTTTATTTTTTTATTTCTAAATCAAATTCAATTTCAATAACAAACATGAACAGATCCGTTATTACCCCCTTTAGGGGGCAGGGGGTATGAACAGTTCCCTTATTCCCCTTTAGGCCCGCCCGGCTGAACGCCGTTCGGACGGGGGCAGGGGACGGGCAACCCACCTTCGCCAAGGCTTCGGTGGGCAAAGAAAAGCCCCGCAACTCAGGCGGGGCTTAGGTTATAGCGAATTCGTTTTTACTTATTCGTTAGCACTTCTTCCCCTTCAAGAATATAATAACCCCCTGGGATAAAACTGTTCAGGTTGTCAATATGTGTAACTGCGCGAAGCATAATTTTTAAATTGGACGGCAAAGATCTAATTAAATTTTGGTTCGAATGCAAAAAAATGGAAATATTTTTTTCCCTGTGTCAGATCAGGGTAATGGTGCGGCCTTAACGGAATAATGCCAGTTGTTCTCCCGGTCTCATGAACTGGGTGGTATCCAATTTCCATTCTTCCGCATTCATCCCGTAGAGCTTCCCATATTTTTTATACTGCTGGTTGACCATATCGGCAATGGTGCCTTCCCCTCTCATACGGATACCCCAGCGGGTGTCATTGACTTTCCCGTTATGACTGTTTTCGATCGAATGCCAGACCCTGTCCGCACGATCCGGGAAATTTTTATAGAGCCAGTCGTGGAATAATAATTTGATCGCTCCGTTCAACCTGATAAAAGTGTAAGCGGTGAAAGTAGCTCCATTATCCCGGGCAGCCTTCATGATCCTTTGCATCTCGTGTTCATTTAGTCCGGGTATCATAGGACCCATCATCACCCCCATTCTGACACCTGCATTACTTAATTCTTCAATGACTTTCAATTTTTGCTTTGCAGTCGTGGTCCTGGGTTCCATGATCCGGCGCAGGTCTTCATTGAAAGAAGTAATAGATACCATGGCGGAGACCAGCTTCTTCTTTGCCATTTCCTGTAACACATCTTTGTCTTTCAGTATCCATGAATTTTTGGTGAGTATGCCTACGGGTTGGTTAAATTCATTACAGACTTCCAGTAATCCTCTTGTCAGCCGGTAGGTTTGTTCCGCGGGTTGGTAACAATCTGTATTCCCACTGAGCATAATGGGCGTACATACCCATTTGGGATTCATCAGGAATTTTCTCAGCAGTTGTGGGGCGTTTTTTTTCACAATGATCTTACGCTCAAAATCAAGCCCCGCACTATACCCCCAATACTCATGCACATTACGCGCATAACAATAAATACAGCCATGTTCGCACCCGGCGTAAGGGTTCATGCTGTACCACATGCCCACATCCGGACTCTCTACTTTATTTACAATGGTTTTTGACTCCTGTTCAATATACTTTGTATCCAAATTGATTTCACTCCAGTCATCGATCCCTTCTATATGTTCTTTGGTAGCTTCATCTTTCAGGAATTTATTTTTTGTATTGAACTGTGCTCCGCGTCCCGGCAGGTATTGATCCTGCTCGTCTTTTTTAATAGCAGCCACTTTAAAATGGTCCTGCTGCAGTTTTTCACTCATACACTATCCTCTCTCACACATTAGTAAAGGGAAAAGGAGACCGAGGCAACAACATTTTCATTCTGCACACACTCTCTACCAGGTCTCCTTGTTCCCTTATATAAATAATTCTCCCTGTTTAGTATCTACCGGGAGATTTTGAAATGCAAATCTTTCCCTGATCTGCCAGGCCTTTTCACCCGTTGCTCTTTTCAGCAACAACATGGCATCGGCAATGAACCTTCCTGTAAAATGCCGGTGACTGAATTCCAGCCATCCTTTTTCATATTGCCAGGGCTGTAATTTTCTTGCAATGGTGATATGCGGCTCCAGGATGAAATGTGGTTTGTTATCATCATTCAGTTTCATTAGTCTCTGGGCTTCGGTCCTGACTTTTTTCACCAACCCCTGTATGGGAAGCTTTGATGTTACTGCTATATATATGGTGTGGGAAGGAAAGCTTCCATAATCTTTCATCTCCACTTTGAATGGTGCATATCCCATCGCGATCGCTTTCAACCTTGTAACGATCCGCTCTTCCATCATTTCATACTGTGTAAACGTCACCAGTGATAACCAGGGTTTGCCTCCGATAGCAGTGGACGCTTTGTATGTGTCAAAAAACTCTTTTTTTACCTGCAGGATCTTATGCCTCATTTCTTCATGCGGATTTAATACCAACAGGTATTCATACACCCGGTAACCCGGGATAGTGCTTATTGGATTTATCTTTTTCACAGTTGCCATTTTTATCCCCTCCTTTCCTATCTATATGAAAATGGCGTGCCATCATCTCCCCATTTCCTTAGTATAAATATACTAAATATTTTAGCATTTTCAAAATATTTCTCTATCTTTATTTGGATTAAATCGTTGTGTATGGAAAGTGAAGAATTCTATGGGGCGGCCTATAAAGGCTCGAAGGATTATACGCAGCAGCAGGTGAAAACAGCCAACGCCACCGGCTTTGGCGCAGCAGCTGATGATTATATGGAGCGGGGGATCGACCTGAATGAACAGCTGATCCGGAATAAGCCGGCTACTTTTTTTTTCCGCATGAAAGGAGACGCGATGCGGGATGCCGGGATCTTTGATAATGATGTATTGATCGTGGATCGTTCTTTGAAGCTGGCCAGCGGAAAAGTGATCGTGGCGATCCTCAATGGAGAATTGCTCGTGAGGCGGTTTCACAAAAATTTTACTTCGGCCTTCCTGGTGGCGGAAAACACCCGCTACAAACCGATCAACCTGGCAGAGTTCAGTGATTTTTCATTGTGGGGGGTGGTGACGTATACGGTGCATCCTTTGTGACCTTCCCACCCCCTGCCCCCTAAAGGGGGTAAGATGACTTCGATTCATGAGGGTAAAAATATTTATGGAAAGAGAGCTGTTTTATAATGCAAGTCCGCTCCTTTTTTCGAGAGCAAGAGAATTGAGGAAGAATCCTACTCCTTCTGAAATGTTGTTATGGAGTCATCTGCGTACACGCCCTTTGGGATTAAAGTTCAGAAGACAACATCCTTTTGGCCTGTACATTCTAGATTTCTTTTGTTTCAAATTGAAATTAACTATTGAAGTGGATGGCCCGATTCATGAATTGGAAGAAAATAAAAACCTGGATGAGGAAAGACGAAGATGGCTTGAAAGCGAAGGGTTGATAATAATTCGTTTTACAAATGAAGAAATCAACAAGCATTATAAGAATGTCATTGCCAGAATAGATTATTTTATTAACCTTCTATTATCACTACACGATGAAAGAAAACCTAATTACCCCCTTCAGGGGGCAGGGGGTAAGAAAGATCTCGAAAGAAAACCTAATTACCCCCTTTAGGGGGCAGGGGGTAAGATGAAAGCAATCATCGACTGTAACAGCTTCTACTGCTCCTGCGAGCGGTTATTCAGACCCGAGTTGGATAAAGAACCTGTTGTCGTGCTCAGTAATAATGACGGGTGTATCATATCCCGTACCGATGAAGCAAAAAAGATCGGTGTGGGTATGGCAGCACCCTATTACCAGAACCGAGAGATCATTTTGAAAAACAAGGTGACGGTATTTTCTTCTAACTATAATCTTTATGGCGACCTCAGCATGCGCGTGATGGATACTTTGCGTTTCCTGGTCGGAGACAACCGCGTGGAAGTGTATTCCGTTGATGAAGCATTTCTTGACCTTAGCCTCGTGCCGGCAGAAGAATTACTAAATGCCTGCCGGAATATCAAAGATACCGTAGAACAATGGACCGGCATCAAAGTCTCCATTGGTGCGGCAGCGAGCAAAGTGTTATGCAAAGTAGCGAACCGGCTTTCCAAAAAAGATAAAAGCGGTACCGCCGGCGTCTTGGTACTGCAATCAGCATCGGAAATAAAAGATGCCCTGGAAAAGACTCAGGTGGAAGACATCTGGGGTGTGGGAAGGCAATACGCCGTAAAACTTCATAACCTCTGTATCGATAACGGATGGCAATTAAAAAATATGCCGATCGAATGGGCGAGAAAGAATTTGGGCGGTGTCGCGGGCAGCCGCCTGATCCGTGAACTGAATGGTGAACCCTGCATACCGATGAAAGATCCACTGGAAATAAAAAAAATGATCGCCACTACTAGGATGTTTGGTCAGCCGGTTTTTGATCTGGCCGATATCAAAGAAGCGGTAGCGACCTATACATCAAGGGCGGCTGAAAAATTAAGACGCCAATCCTGTGCCGCCAAAATGATTGATGTATTCGTGGTGACCAATGGTCATCGCCATACAAAATATGAATTCAACCCGCAAACACTGCACCGGTATTTTACCCTGCCCCGCGCGAGCGCCGTTACCTCTGAACTGATACACTATGCGCTGCCGTTGGTAGATAAATTATACCAACCGGGATTAAAATATTTGAAAGCCGGTGTGATGCTGGGATCCATCGTACCGGATGAATCGATCCAGTCCAATCTTTTCCTTACCCATGATTCCGCAAAAGCGCGGGTGCTGATGGAGACACTTGATAATATCAATTTCAGCCAGCGTGATGACGCGGTGAAATATGTGGCTTCCGGCCTGCGGCGCAACTGGAAAATGAGACAGGAGTTAAGAAGTAAACGTTTCACCACGCGCTGGGATGAATTGTATGAAATAAAATAAAATGCTGAACCCCTATACCTTGCTGGATATACAAATACTGGAGGCCATGCTTCGCCAACCCATGTATTTCGTGCGGCAATATTATTCCAGGGGTGTCGGTCCCTATGGCGAGGAAGGAAATATACCGATACTGCTCACTCATTATATTCACCACGTGGTGGATGCCGAAAGAGCCCAGCGGCATATGCGTTTGCTGAAAACGGATCCTTATCGTTTCCTGTATGACAGCAGCAATCCCGACCATCGGGAAAAACTACTGCAGGCAGCTACCCAGCCCCGCGGATACCATATATATATTAACCTGATGACGGATAAATGGAAAGCAAATGATAACTTCAAAAGAAAGATCAGGACTTATGTTTATAATAAATTGCCCTGGTGGAATTATTCTCCCGCCGATAAACTCAAAGTCACGCTGAAAGAAAGGTATGGTGAACTTTACCTGGTCTTGCTATGGAAACAACAGCAAACTGAAGTAAATTTGGAAGAGATAGAAAACTTCCTGACATGTGCTACGATATGAGCTTTTTCAGTAACATCAAATTGATCGCCGATTATCTTTCCATTTCCAACACCCCCCAGATCAAATTTGAGCCCACTTATCACAGAGTAGCACAGTCCTTCACACCCTGGCCGGTAGTGGTAAATGAAGATGGATATAAGATCCGCTTATTTGAATGGGGGGTTATCGCTGATTATATGAATACCCCGGATAAAATAAAGGAATACAGAAACAGCATGGCGAATGCCCGGAGCGAAAAGATCATAGAAGATAAACGTTCGGTATGGCAACGGCTGAGAAATAACCGTTGCCTGGTTTTCACAACCGGTTTTTTTGAACACCGGGATGCCGGCTTAAAAAAGAAAGTGCCCTATTATATCCGTAAAAAAAACGAACCGATTTTTTGTTTTGCCGGACTTTATAATTATTCGCCTCTCCCCGATCCGGAAACAGGTGAAATGACCGGAACTTTTACCATTATCACGCGGCCGGCCAATTCCCTCATGGCGAAGATCCATAATGGCGGACCGAATAATCAGCGAATGCCCCTGGTATTAACAAAAGAGTTGGCCCATCAATGGCTGGAGACTGATCTTACAGACAAAGAATTGGCTGACATTCTTGCTTATGAAATTCCATCGGGTCAATTGGAAGCCTGGCCTGTCAATACGATCCGCACACGCAAAGAAGATACTGAAGAAGTGATAAAAGAAATGAAATGGGAAAACCTTCCTGCATTATGATCTTTAAAAATTAATTGTATGCGCATTCTTTCCATTGTTTTCTTTTTAGCACTCGTCGGTACTACTTTCGCCCAGCAACGCCCCAATATTATTTACATCATGAGCGATGATCATGATGCCGACGCGATCAGCGCTTATAATAAACAATTCATATCGACACCGAATATCGACCGGATCGCAAAAGAGGGGATGTTGTTCACCCGTGCTTTTGTAGGTAATTCCATTTGCGGGCCGGCCCGGGCCACCCTGCTGACTGGCCAGCATTCTCATATGAATGGCATGAAAGATAACCGTACAAGATTTGATTCTTCCCGCACGACTATGCCGAAACTTTTACAAGCTAGCGGCTACCAGACAGCTATCATTGGTAAATGGCACCTAGCTTCTTATCCCACCGGTTTTGATTATTGGAAAATATTGCCCGGACAGGGCCAGTATTTCGATCCCCGTATTATTCACATGAACGGCGATACAGTATTATATCGCGGGTATGCAACCGATATCATCACGGATGAAGCGATCAAATGGCTGGATAACCGGGATATGTCAAAACCCTTTCTTTTATTGCTTCACCACAAAGCACCTCACCGGTATTTCCTTGCACCTTTAAAATTCATTGAACAGTTTCACATAAAGAAGTTCCCTGAACCATCTACACTTTACGTTGATACGGCAGGTCATGGTACCGCCTGGCGATTGCAAACGATGAGTATACTGAATGATATGAAACTCAGCAGCGACTTAAAAGTGGATCCTTCCTATTTAATGGATATTTCCTGGCTAAAACCCGATTCACTCGAAATCGCTTATTACCGGGCCATCTTTAACCGCATTCCTGAACCAGATAGAAGCCGGATGAAAGCGATCTATGAAGAAAGAGGAAAAATAATTCGCGACCTGAAACCAAGAGGAAAAGAATTACTGAAATACAAATACCAATGGTATATGCAGGACTATCTCGCCTGTGTAGCAGAGATCGATGAAAATATCGGCCGTTTCCTGGATTACCTGGATAAAAATGAACTTACAAAAAATACATTGGTGATCTATACCAGTGACCAGGGAATGTATTTGGGTGAAAATGGATGGTTTGATAAAAGATGGATGTATGATGTATCCATGCAATCTCCCCTGATGATGCGTTGGCCAAATCATATCCGTGCAGGATCGATCAATACAACCATGGTCCAGAATATAGACTATGCACCCACCTTCCTGGATGTAGCCGATGTAAAGATCCCTTCGGAAATGCAGGGCCTGAGCCTGAAATCCCTGATCACAGGCAAACAAAAAACATTATCCCGGCATGAACTTTATTATCATTTTTATGAGTACGGCGCCGACCACACCGTTTTGCAGCACCTGGGGATCCGGGGTGAAAGATATAAGCTCATCTATTTTTATCCGGTAAACGAATGGGAGCTTTATGATCTGCTAAAAGATCCTATGGAACAGAAAAATCTCATCCATTCACCTGCCTATGTCAACATTCTTGCCATGATGAAAAAAGATTTACTAAAGCTCCGTGATCGATATGGAGATCATGAGATTGCGGGTGAGTTACACTAAAAAAAGCTTACTGATATTTCTTCATCAGGTCCGTTAATATCACCTTATCAGCTTCATTGATCACCTTAGTAGTGTCCTTTTGTACAAAATGTATCTTATAGGATTGTATGGCTGATTCGGGTTTGCGGATATCATACCCGATGATGCGAAGGGCCTGCAGAGCATTGAAATCTGTTGGAACTTTCACGCCAGTTGTATCATACCAGTATCCGAAGCCTGATTGGGCCAATCTTTGCCAGGGGAAAAAACGATTCGGGTCCACTTTTCTGCCAGGAGCAATATCCGCGTGACCGATAAAATTTGCCGTGGGAATATTGTAAGCCCTTTTTAACCTGTCGAGCAGGCTTAACAAACTTGCGATCTGGGGTTCTGTGAAAGGTTCAAAACCATTGTTATCAATTTCAATCCCGATGCTCAAAGAATTAATATCCGTAGCATTTCCCCATTTGCTTACGCCTGCCTGCCAGGCCCGCAGCAGGTCGTTGACCATATGATGGACGGTTCCGTCCTTGCAAATAACATAATGCGCACTGACCTGCGTTCTTACCGTTGTAAAAGTTCTTAAAGTTTGACCACAACTGTCCTGTGCGGTATGATGCAGGATCACAAAATTGGGACGGCGCATATTGAAATTGGTGGCCCCTACCCAATAAGGATAATTTTTTACAGAATCGTCAACCGGGTACTTTGCCAGCATTTCCCCGTATGCTTTTGCCTGTTTCTTATACGACTTATTGGTGGCAGCATAGGGATTCTTTGAACAGGAAATAAACAGAAGAAGACAAATACTCAAAACAATTATGCACCTGTACATGGAAAGCAGTTTGCGTGGATCGGAAAGATAAAAAAAGTTGCTCTAAGGGAGCAACTTATCATCTTTTTTTTCCTGCATTGTCAATGCTGCCATCTTCCGCGGCGCCAGTACCATCCATTGCTGCGTTGTATCCAGGCGCCTGCTACGAAATGACGGCTACGCCTTGGCTGTTGCCAATAACCACGCTGGTATTCATACCGGCCATTCCTGTAGATCCAATCGCCTTCTACCCAAACATAATTGGGATAGGGGCGAACCGGCCTTTCATAATAAGGAGCATCTAACCGGGCTCCGACGGTTACAGAGCTGGGGCCACAACTCACGGAAAAGAGGATCACCATCATGAAAGCTATG
>DATINK010000009.1:0-8335 GCA_035474355.1 Chitinophagaceae bacterium
TACCGCGACCAACATCTGCGGGTCGGACCTGCACATGTACGAGGGCCGCACCGACTTCGAGGTGCCCATGAAAGCAAAAGTAGGTTATTGGAGAAAGACATGAAAAATCACCGGTTTGTGGTATTGTTTACATGATTCAGATACTCTTTTTTTGAAAAGAGAAATTTCTTTAACCATGGCTAATACTTATCATCAGGTGTATTTGCAAACCATTTTTGCAGTAAAATACAGGAATGCAGTTATCAAAAGCAATTGGAAGAGCGAGTTATGCGGCGTTATTGGCAACCTGATAAATGAGTTGGGATGCAAGACATTAATTGTAAATGGAGTTGAGGATCATATTCACGCTTTTGTAGGCCTGAAACCTGTTGTTTCAATATCTGACCTTCTTAAAAATGTAAAGGCAAAATCATCTAAATATATTAATGACCACTCACTTACGAAAAGTCGATTCGAATGGCAGGAGGGATATGGGGTGTTTTCTTACGGGCAATCTCAGGTGGATCGTATTTATAAATACATTCAAAACCAGGAAGCTCATCATAAAAAGCAAACCTTTAGAGATGAAAATTTAAAACTTCTAAATGAGTTTAAGATAGAGTATGATGAGCGATATATATTTCATGAGTTGTTGTAGATATGTTTCGTGCCTACGGCTCTCCAAGATTTTAGTAAATGCTTTTGTAAGTGGGTGCCAGGCAGGACGGGAATAATGCAAACAAGATATTTCGGGGGCACAACTCTTCCGTTAATTAAGAAAGCTCTTGGGGGTATAGAATGCAGAGGCGTAGCCTCGGTCTATATATTAACAACAGGTTTTAACCCGTTGAAGTAATGGCAAAGTTAAAAGTAGAGAGCCGTAGGCTCGGCCCATATAAAAATATTGACTAACCCCTCCTGAGTTCAGCCGCCAACTTAAAGATGGTAAACAAATGATGCGCTTCATGCAACAGGAAAAAATTCAACCATTGGGTAAGGGTCATATGCCCAAATACAGGATGCCCGCCGGTTTTAAGAAAATCTTCTTTTTTGAATAATAAGATCTCCGCCGCCATTTCTTTGCGGGTCGTCAACAGGTCCTGGATGATCTCCCGGCTCGACTTACTGCAATTATCCAGGAAAAGCGGATCTCCTTCTGCTGTATACCTCGCGAATTCCGGATCATTGCCTTCCAGCATTTGCCTCACGCGGGAAATAAAAGTGTGCTGGTAACTCGACAGGTGAACGACATTTTCAAAAATGGACCATTTGCCCGGAACAATATTTCTCCGGATCTGTTCATCCGAAAGGCCATCGATCAGGTCGACCAGGGTTTTATGCTGGTACTGCAGGCGTGTTGATATTGATGATGGTAGATTCATCACTCCCAAACTTTAACTCCTTCTGTACAATTGGAACAAATATCAATATTCTTTCTTCCCTGGAGTACCTTTTTTCTGAATTTAGTGTATTCACCATTCTTCCAGATCTCTTTGAAGGATTTTTCTTTCAGGTTACCCATCCGGTGCTGCGCATCCTTATCAAAACAACAAGGCACAACTAATCCATCCCAGGTGATCACCGGGTCATGCCAAAGCCGCCAGCATTGGTTGGCAAGTTTGCCTTTAAACTCATAACCTTTATCTGTTTTGCGATAGCGACTATACCTGTCATTTTCAGGGATGAGTTGATTGGGGTCTGTTTCAAAGTCGTATACCTGTGCCGTCTTGAACCACACATCATCCACGCCGATCTCTTTTGCTATTTTTTTTACATCTTCAATTTGATGTTCATTGGGTTTTACCACCAGGAACTGAAAGATCACGAAAGGTGTTTTGCTCTTCAGTGTTTTTTTCCATTTGACAATGTTCCGTGCACCTTCCAGCACTTTTTCAATGTTTCCGCCGACACGGTATTGTTTGTATACGTCCTGTGTTGTTCCATCCAGCGAAATGATCAACCTGTCCAGGCCACTTTCGATGGTTCGCTTTGCATTTGCATCATCGAGATAATGCGCATTGGTGGAAGTGGAAGTATAAATCTTTTTCTTCGATGCATATTTAACCATATCCAGGAAATCAGGATTCAGGTAAGGCTCTCCCTGGAAATAAAACACCAGGTACAAAAGATCCTTTGATAACTGGTCGATGGTTTCACTGAAAAAATCTTTTTGAAGCATTCCTGTTGGGCGGCTAAATGCACGAAGTCCGCTGACACACTCGGGGCAGCGAAGATTGCAGGAAGTAGTGGGCTCCAGGGAAATGGAGATCGGGTAACCCCATTGAACGGGCCGGCGGGTCCACTTGCTGATATAATAACTGCTAAGCACCCGGGCAGCGTTCCAGGCCTTGCGGGGCGTGAGTTTCGAAAGAATATTAAAACTGTCTCTGCGGTTAAATCTGGGCATCAGGTGTAAAGTTACCGATTCGCTCTTTGTAGGGGGTCCGGGAGTATGTGGTAAGTTGGTAACTTGATATGCCATTCAACCATGCTCACCCTGCCCACATACCAGGTTTTTCCTCTTGGCGACTCTGCCATAACCCTTGATTTTGGGAACCTTATCGACGAAAAGCTAAACCGGCTGGTGATCGACCTTTTTCATTCCCTAAAGGAAAAACCGATCCCGGGAATGATCGAAGCGGTCCCGGCCTACAGTTCGATCACTATATATTATGGTATACATGAGTTGACCCGCCAGGCACCCAATGCAAAGAATATCAGCAGTTGGGTGGAGGTTCAGTTAAAAGAACGACTGGAAATGCTGACGAAGCAGGAACAAGCAGAAGGGGCCCTGGTGGAAATCCCGGTTTGTTATGATGAAGAATTTGGAATGGATCTGAAAGAAATAGCGAAAGAAAAAAATCTTACAACAGCGGAAATACAACAAAAACATTGTTCTGTTATTTACCGGGTTTATTTACTGGGCTTTCTTCCCGGGTTTCCCTACATGGGAGGATTGGATGAAAAACTGGAAATGCCCAGGCGTAAACAACCCCGGCAAAGACTGGAAGCGGGTAGTGTCGGTATTGCAGGAAAACAAACCGGGATATATCCGCTTGCATCACCCGGTGGCTGGCAGATCATCGGTCGAACACCGCTTGCTTTATTTAATATTAATAATAAAACACCCACACTGCTCTCCGCCGGAGATCGTGTAAGGTTTTATCCGATCAATAAGCATGAGTATAAGAGTTATCAAAGCAGGACTGCTTGATACCATACAGGACATGGGTCGTAATGGTTACCAGCACCTGGGAATCAATCCCGGTGGTGTAATGGACCGGTTTGCATCTACCACAGCCAATTTTTTATTGGGCAATGACAGTAACGAAGCGGTTATTGAAATGCATTTTCCGGGGCCCGCCTTTCTTTTTGAAGAAGATGCGATCATCGCCATAGACGGGGCAGATTTTTCACCCACCATCAATGGTGAAAAGATTCGCATGCGACATCCGCTTGTCATCAGTAAGAGCAGTGTCCTGCATTTCGATAAACTGGTATCAGGAGCACGCGCCTATATTTCTATTAGAGGAGGATTGGCATTAGAACCCTGGCTGGGCAGTTACAGCACAAACCTGAAAGCAGCAGCGGGAGGATTCAAGGGTCGCCATTTACAAAGAGACGATGTGATCCGGTTCCGGAACAAAAACGATCACACCCATCTTCTTCACGGGAAGGATTTTTTACATCTTCCCTGGGAGCCCGATATAAGATGGAATGCGATACTGACGGAAAAGATCGCCGTGACACCCGGGCATGAATGGGAGCGACTGAATGAATCGTCCAGGAAAAATTTCTATACACAACCCTATTCTGTTAGTAATGCAGCTGACCGCATGGGCTATCGCCTGGCAGGAAATCCGCTGGGAACGGACAATAAAAAAGAATTGGTTTCTTCTGCTGTCAGTTTTGGCACCATTCAATTACTTCCCGACGGACAGCTGATCGTTTTGATGGCGGATCACCAGACGACTGGCGGTTACCCCAGGATCGGGCATGTGATCAGCGCGCATCTGCCCAGGCTGGCACAATTGAAACCGGGAGATACCATTCGATTCAGCGCGGCCGGACAAAGAGAAGCAGAAGAATTATACTTATTACAAAGACAGCATTTGCTGCAGCTTCAAAATGCGTGTATTTTCAGGTTGGCTGATTTTTTTAACGACCATCTATGATAAATATTGACCTGAATTGCGACATGGGCGAAGGCATTGGCAATGAAGAATTGATCATGCCTTATATCACATCGGCTAATATTGCCTGTGGTTATCATGCCGGAAACGAAATAACGATGTGGGAGACCATGCAATTGGCTGCAAAACACGAAGTCAGCATTGGGGCACACCCATCCTTCATGGACAAAGAACATTTTGGCAGATTGGAAATAGATACAGGTCCGGAAGAGATCTATGAATGGGTGATGCAACAGCTCTTAATTTTTCATGAGATCGCAACGCCAGCCGATATGGCCATGAAACACGTAAAGCCACACGGTGCTCTTTATAACCTCTCGGCAAAGGATAAAATCATTGCGGCATCGATAGCCCAGGCTGTAAAAGATTATGATCACGAACTGATCCTATTTGGATTGAGTGGCAGTCATTCCATACTCGAAGCCAAAAAAATGGGATTAAAAACTGCGAGCGAAGTTTTTGCGGATCGTCATTACCTCGAAGATGGGAACCTGGTCCCCCGTTCAGAGCCGAATGCCCTGATACAGGATACAGCAACTGCCGTTGACCAGGCCCTGCAAATGGTTACCAGGGGAACCGTGGTTAGTATCACAGGAAAAGTGATCCCGATCGATGCCGAAACGATCTGTATACACGGGGATGGGGAACATGCCGTTGAATTTGCAATGAATATATATAATGCATTGAAAAAAGAAGGCGTAGGGGTTCAATCACTGAAATGAAAAAAAACCCAGTCATATTGGGCGCGGCTTTTCTTATGGCTACATCCGCTATTGGTCCCGGTTTTTTAACCCAGACCAGCAAATTCACGGCAGAATTGCTGACCAGTTTTGGGTTTGTAATACTTATATCCATTTTGCTCGATATCGGAGCGCAGTTGAATATTTGGAGGATCCTTACGGTAAGTGAGAACAGGGGACAGGATCTCGCCAATAAATTATTACCGGGCTTGGGTTTTTTTCTTGCTGCATTGATCTTCTTCGGTGGTTTGATCTTTAATATTGGAAATCTTGCAGGTTGTGGATTAGGGATTGAAGTTATCACCGGGCTTGATCCCAAATATGGTGCATTGATCAGTTGCGTGTTTGCATTAGGTATTTTCTGGGTAAGAGAAGCCGGGAAGGTCATGGATCTTTTTGTCAAGATACTGGGGGTACTCATGATCGGGCTTACTATATATGTGGCCATCTCTTCACACCCACCGTTAGGCCAGGCATTTTACCGAACGGTTTGGCCTGAAAAAATAAAAGTTATGACGATTGTGACGCTTGTGGGAGGAACGGTTGGAGGATATATATCTTTTGCCGGGGCGCACCGCCTGATCGATGCCGGAATTAAAGGCAGGAATCATATACCCGAAGTAACCAGGAGTTCAGTTAGTGGTATCACGATCACTGCGATCATGCGGTTTGTACTTTTTTTAGCTGCCCTTGGAGTGGTTACCCAAGGCATACATTTATCAGATACAAATCCAGCTTCTACGGTATTTGGACATGCTGCGGGGAGAATCGGGTTGAAATTTTTTGGTATCGTGATGTGGTGTGCCGCCATCACATCGGTAGTCGGTGCATCGTATACGACCATTTCATTCTGGAAAACATTAGTTCCTGTTATCAATCGAAATGAAAAAATAGTTACAAGCCTGTTCATCATAGCTTCAACGCTTATTTTTATGACCAGGGGTAACCCGGTCAACCTGCTCATCCTTGCAGGAGCCGTAAATGGGATCATTCTACCCATCGCACTTGCTGTGATCTTATTGGCTGCCAGGAAACCTGCATTGCTCCAAAACTATAGACATCCGCTTGTTTTGCAGATCATCGGCTGGGTTGTAGTGGCTGTAATGACCTGGATGGGATATATTACTTTACAGGAGAATATCACTAAGCTTTTTTAGAGAAAAAATAATAGATAAGAGTTCTTTAAAGATTGTAGATTTCCTAAAGGGGTTGTAAAGCAGTAAATTTGAAACAGGGAGAAATGTTCTTCTCCCGGAGAACTATTATCTTTTAGTTTTTATCTATTATCTATCCACCATGAGCAACGTCATCGATCAAAATAGGATTCGCCAGGTATTCTTTATCATCGTCATCCTCCTGATGGGGGTGGTATTGTTCCTGGAACTAAGTTCTTTCATCCCTGCCGTCCTGGGTGCTATTACATTGTATGTATTGTTGCACAAATGGATGTTTTATCTCACGGAAAAGAAAAAATGGAAAAAGGGATGGACCGCACTCTTACTGATGTTGTTTTCCATCATTGTGATCCTGCTGCCTGTAGGCATGCTGGTGAATATGCTATCCGGGAAGGTCAATTATGCCATCGAGCATTCTTCGGAAATGGTCACCGCACTTAAAAAAGTGGTCAGCAATGTTGAAACCCGGTTCGATATCACGATCACCAGCGATGAAAATATTAACAAGATGGGAGACACGATCGCCAAAAGCCTTCCCAAGATACTGGGCGCCACTTTTAATACGCTTTCGACCATCTTTTTTATGTATTTCATTTTATACTTCATGCTGGTCAATGGCCGGAAACTGGAAAACTCATTATACGAATACGTGCCATTAAAGGATGAAAATGTAAAACGCCTCGGAAAAGAAGTGAATATGATGGTGGTTGCGAATGCCATCGGAATTCCTGTGATTGCTTTAGCCCAGGGACTGGTGGGGTTGGTGGGTTACCTGATCATCGGTGTGAAAGAGCCTTTTTTCTGGTTTGGGGTCACCTGTATTGCAGGCATGTTACCTGTAATAGGAGCAGCACTGGCATATATTCCGCTGATCATTATCTTTTTTGCGAATGACCAGACCTGGCAGGGAGTTGCCATGATCTTTTTTGGATTTGGAGTGATCGGGACGGTAGACAATATCTTACGGTTTACGTTGCTGAGAAGACTGGGAAATGTACATCCGCTCACCACCGTGTTTGGCGTGATCATCGGCTTAAAATTATTTGGCTTCATCGGGCTGATCTTCGGCCCTCTATTGATATCTCTCTTCATGCTTTTATTGAAGATCTATTCAAGTGAGTTCATCACTAAGCAACGTGAGATCGGGAAAATCATGGAGAACTAAATAAAGCAAGTCTCCTCGTAGTTTTACCTCCAACACCTGATGGACTGCGAAGTATTTATGCGCAAAGAATGAAAAACATTTGGTTAATGCTTGCAGAATCTGTAAGCGGATAATATTTTCACATCCTGATCCGTTAGAATCCAAACCGTACCCGATTGAGAAACCACCTCATTCCTATATCCGCTTTTTGCCTTTCCCTAGCTATTGCTGATGGAAGACTCAGTCCCGCTGAACGGGACAAGGAAAGCATGCCTGTTTCCCGGGAAAATATTGTGGCTTCCCCCACTGCACAATCAATCTATGACGCAGCCGGTTTGAAAGAAAGCGGCCTTTCTATAGAAGCATTTAATTATGCATTCAATGGTTACCAGCACCTGATCGAGAAAAAGATATTGAATCGTGATGAATACCTTACCGTTTGTGATATGAGCCAGTCTTCCCGTGAGAAAAGGATGTATATCATCGATATGGAAGAAGAAAAACTGGTCATCAACACAAGGGTGGCGCATGGAAGAAATTCGGGAGCAGAATTCGCAACCCGTTTCTCGAATCGATGTGAGTCGTTACAAACCAGCCTGGGTTTTTATATCACGCGGTCCACGTTTATCGGCGGACATGGGTTATCCTTAAAGATCGATGGCGTGGATAAGGGCTTTAATGACCTCGCCTCAAAAAGAAATATCGTGATCCATGGAGCCGGCTATATGGATGAAAACTGGCTTCGCCACAGTAATTACATGGGACGCAGCTATGGCTGCCCCGCCATTTCACAAACCGATTGCAATAGAGTTATCAACATTATAAAGAACGGAACCTGTTTATTCATCTATCACCCGGATAAGAACTACCTGCATGGATCAAAAATATTAAACGACTGATTGGACACATAACAAGGATGGATGATAGCAAAAAGCTCAACTTACCCTATGGTTGGGCTTTTTTGTTTTCTATACTTTCACTTCCTTCCATTTTCCTTTCTTAAAAATATACCAGGCTACCAGGGCGATCATTGATTCAGCTACCGGCACCGCGATGAATGCGCCGACAGGCCCCATATGAAACGTCACTACAAGTAAATAGGCA
>DATINK010000010.1:0-4712 GCA_035474355.1 Chitinophagaceae bacterium
CTTTGAGATCATTCCATTTGCCCTTCGCCGACGCCTGCGTCTTCAACACTATTTTCTGTTCGCCTTCTTTTAATACAAGCTGGGCATTGGCGGGTATGGTTTTCCTGAATTCCAGTTCGCCATTGGGTTCAATGGCCCAGGTCTTTCCGTTAATGGTAAACGTCGAAGGATCAAAATCGATCTTCACTCCATCAGGATAAGTAAGGACCATTGCATTCAGGCTTGCTTTTTCCACAGTTTGATTACCACCTGCATTAATGCTTACCTGGGATGAATCGTTCCTGGCTACAACTTTGAATGTGGCCAGGGGAATGTCGAGGCTGTCTCTCACTTTCACGTTTTTTGCCTCGCCGGATAAGGTCAATTCGCGAAGGTTGCCATTTGCTTCCAGGGTGACGTCGTCAAAATGATATTGTTTGTATCTGAATTGAGGGATGGTACCGTGGAGGTCCAGCGAATTACTGTCAAGATTGATATTACCATATATATGACTGTAATTGAAACCGGATAAACTGCTGTCCACCAGGCCCAGGTAATCATCAATAAATTGCGTGCTGATATCAAAATGAAAATTTTCTTTACTCGGGTATCTCTTGGGTGGATCGATATAAGCGGGATAATATTTATTCAGGAATAACTGGAAGGCGCCCGGCAGATCATTGATATTATAATTCCCTGTGATGGAGCCGTCAATTTCATTGGAACTGAGTCGTAATGTTTTCAGGTTATTTTCATAAGAAGAGGCCAGGGTCAGTGAATCCAGGGGTATTCTTTTGCCATTCTTATTCAAAATCGCTTCTGTGATCCGGGCTGTCCCGGTAAAATTGTCAATGTTATTGCCGGTAAAGTCCAGGTTGAATTTTCCCCTGACATCCAGGCTGTCCTTCGAAAGCCCCAGGTTTTTCAGGTTAGCATATTCCACGTCAGCATAAAAATCAAAACTGGGCGCCTTGTTATTAAAGTCAATGACACCATTCAGGGTCAGTCGTGCATTGGGGTCATTGATCGAAGCCAGGCCATCAAATAATTTTTTATCGAATTTCCCTTTTACTTCGATATCGTGATACTGATACTTGTTGTAATCGACAAAAGCAATTTTCCCGTCAAGCAGCGTGTTGCGAGTAGTTTCATTGAATCCTTTTCCTTTGATCGTACCGGTCATAGCTATATGGCCGATCTGGGGATCATTTAAAAAACTGCCCAGGTCGAAATTCTCTGTTGCCAGGGTGCCGGAATAAACCGGCTCCTGTCCCCTGGGTAATTTCATATTGATATCTGTCTTGACCGTTCCCAGGTTGGTTCGGATACTGCCAAATGTGACGAAGTCGCGGATAAAGCCCGTAAAATTTCCCTGGAAGTCTACAAATTGAAGTTTTTGCAGGTCCGGTTGTTTCATGTTTCTCAATGCCGGAACGATGGTCACCGCATCGGCCCAGGAAGTTTTAAATTCATTGGCTTTAAAGTCGATAAATGTTTGTTCAATATAGGGTAAGCCCGTCATGTGAATATCCCCGTTAAGAACGGTATTGCTTCCGGCCGTTACGATCATATCCTTTCCGATGATATCATCCAGTGTACCCCTGGCCCTGCCCTGCAATTGTATTTTTTTCTTCCATGTTTTGAGGCGGGGAGCAAAAAAAGCTATATCGTCACTATCGACTTCTGTATCATCAAAATTGGCGGTCATTCTTATTTTATGAATAAATGCCGACATGTCTTTCAGGTCCGAATAGCTCATTTCAAAATAATCGCGGATCGTACTGCGGTTGGTTTGGATCAGCAGGTTGGAGAAAACCATGCGGTCCGGCGCCCATTTCATATCGGCCTGGAGTTTTTTTACTTCCAGCCCGCTTCTTTCCCTGGCCACAAGATTTAATTTGGAATAGATCGTGTCTCCCTGGAATAATAATGCATCCAGCTGGCCATTGATACCAGAAAATTCAATGTGTTTTCCGTCGAATGAAGAAAGGACCGGTGTATCAGCATGCCGGTTCGTCCTGAACAAACCATTCTCAATTTCCAGGTGGCCCAGCCTCACCAGCATTCCACCCCGGTTCCATTTCAATAAAGTATCCAATGCATGCAGGGTTGTCTCCCCGGTTGAAGAAGCGGTAAGGAGGTGAGGTTTTTTTCTTTCATATTCATCAATGCTCACGATGGGTTCCGTAACAATAAGGCTTTTGATATCGTAAGTATTATCCTTGAAACTGATGGCATTGGCATCCATATCCATTTTTCCCAGTTGTACGACCAGGGTTTGGCCCAACCAATCGTCTTTTTTTACAAAAACAACATTCTTAAGAGAAATTTTTTTCAGATCCAGCGCGATGCCAGCATTTTTTTTCTTGCTGGTGCCGGTGGAGGGAGAATTGAAATAATCAAGGATGAATTGTTGCCGCCATTGTGAATCGCTTCGCTGGAATTTAATGATAGCGTTTTCCAGCCCTACATATTTCAACACGGCTTGTTTCTTGAAAAAAAACCAATCGGTGATACGTACCTGTACGTCCCCTGCATATAATATGGTATCCTGTTGCCGGTCCTGTACCAATACGCCCTCCAGATGCATTTTGTTGAAAAGCGAAAGATTGACCCTTTTGATACTGACCTGTGTCTGCAGATCCCGGGAAAGTTTTTTGGTTACCTGGCGGGCGATCCAATTTTGTCCAAAAGGGGTTTGAATAAAGATCCAGGTGGCCATTATCAGAAACAACACCGATAAAATGAACCAAAGCAATATTTTTTTAAATCTCTTCAGTTTCAGCGGTTTAAAGGGCAAAAGTAGACAATCGGCTCCTTAAGGCAAATTCAGTACCAGTCTCGCATCCCGTTCTTACTTTTGTTTCGATTTCATGAATGCCTTCTTAACAAAACTTTACGCCCTTGTCCCTGAAACGAATGGTTGAGATCGCTTTTATGTACGCCCTGGTATCCGTCCCCCTTCCCCGATTACAGGCCCAGGATCAGCGGGCGCAGTTCCGCCCTCCTTTATCCAAATCTTATTTTGGTGTCAACATTGGATATATCAATTATCCTTTTTCCAATGCGCATCTGGAGCCCGGTTACCAGGCTGGTAATATCAACGTTCCCCACCCGGCAGTAAGGCTGGTATTATATGGGTATCATGTCAACAAATATATATCTGCACAGATCACGTACATGCGGCCGGTGAATTGGGTGCAGTACAACAATATTAACGGAGCGCCCACTTCGAATTCGGTATGGATGAATATCGCCGGTATTTCTGCTAAAGCGCGTCTGCCCCTATCATCCAAATTTTCCATCTATGGGGAAGGCGGCTATAACCTGGTTACCCGTCATGGTTTTTTCCTCGACAATGATCCTCATCCCGTGGTGAAAGATGTTTCTTATTCCTCCTTCTTACTGGGCGCGGGGATAGAATTTCATGTAGATAAGAAATGGGACCTGTTATTCAGTGCTGCCCTGACCCCCAGGAGTTCAGCTAACAAACAACCCCATACTATTTATTTTGGGGCAGGGTTTAATTTCAATATGCACCCGATGCCGGAAGAGAAAGTAAAAAGGAATTCCGATGGCAAATATATTTTCCCGGTCAATTTGCTGCAATTAGGATATACCACGAATGCATTGGGGTACGGAGCCAATAAATTTGTTTCGGCCGGCAAGATCCCTGTATTCTGGGGCGGGAATGTGAGAGTGGAGCATGGATTCTCGATCCAGTATCAACGCAATATTTTTCACGGTAGGAAAGTTTTTTCACTCGATTGGGGCGCCAATATTTCCATCTGGAGAACCAATAAGAAAAAAGAAAATTTCTTTACACTGTCTGTATTCCCCGTCATTCGTTTCCATTTTTTACATAGCCCCGGTTTCGACCTGTATTTTAATTATTCTGTTGCCGGACCAGCTTATATTTCGAAGGTCCGCCTCGATGATCTGGAAACGGGAAGGCATTTTACGTTTCATGACGTAATGGGAATGGGTGCCTTTATCGGGAAACAACGAAAAATGAATTTCGAATTGAAGGTAGCCCATTATTCCAATGGCAATATTTTCCCGCAGAATGAAGGGGTGATGATACCGCTCAGCTTTAACTTCGGATATACTTTTGATTAGATGATAACTGATAACTATCAGTTATCAGTTAAGCTAAACGACTTTTCAGATTATTATTAATGGCGTCAAGGAACTCTTCTGTGTACAGGAAATGATCACCGTGTTTTACTTTATTCCCGTGAATACAAACGGCCAGGTCCTTGGTCATTTTACCTGATTCAACAGTTTCTATACAAACTTTTTCCAGCGTATTGCAAAAATCAATGAGGGGTTGATTGTTATCCAACTTGCCACGGAAAGCCAGTCCGCGGGTCCAGGCAAAAATGGAGGCAATAGGGTTTGTAGAAGTCGGTTTGCCTGCCTGGTGATCGCGATAATGCCTGGTCACGGTTCCATGTGCCGCTTCTGCTTCCATAGTTTTTCCATCCGGGGTGATCAATACAGAAGTCATCAATCCCAGGGATCCAAAACCCTGGGCAACCGTATCACTTTGCACGTCACCATCATAGTTTTTACAGGCCCAGACAAAATTTCCGTTCCATTTCAGGGCGCTGGCTACCATATCATCGATCAGGCGATGTTCATAGGTGATACCGGCTGCATCGAATTGTGTTTTGAATTCTTTGTTATAGATCTCTTCGAAAATGTCCTTGAAGCGGCCGTCATATTTTTTC
>DATINK010000011.1:0-2470 GCA_035474355.1 Chitinophagaceae bacterium
CTCCTTGCGGTTGGCGTCTTTCAGGATAACCGTAGCTTCATAATCTTTCCTCACGGCCGCTGTTTTTTCACCGGCATTCTGCATCAAAACGATCCCTTTGAAAAACACAGTCTGTCCCGGGCGGTAAATGCTGCGATCTAAAAAGAGATGTATGGAGGTAGTGATCTTTGGATCTTCATCTTCCGTGTTATAATAATAGTAATCATAGATCAGGTCATCCATGAACAGGTGGTCGGTTTGGTAAGAGATGTCGAGGAAATATGAATTATTTACATACCGGTTATTTTTGTCTTTTATCCTCTCGATACGGAAATGGCCATTCGCATCTGTTTTGTATAGTTTCCCTTTTTCTTTTTTATATTTTGAAATGCCGTAATCATATTTCTGTTCCCAGGTTTGTACACTGGCAGCAGCCAGCGGCTGGCCATTATCCCGGTTCATCACAAAATAAGCTTCGTGGTTGTTGACAAAACTGATGGCAGATACATAAAATAACCGGGCTCCCAGCAATGTTTTTGCATTCCCCGCATCGCTGCTATTGGCAGCTACCAGCATATATTCCCCGACAGGTAATCCTTCTGCTTTTATTTCCACCCCGTGCTTTTGCATATCCGTAGTCGCCGGAAGAGCCTGTTGCCAGCTCTTTACTGAGGGTGCGTTATTGATCGCCGTCCAGTATTTTGAATCATAAGAATTTTCAAGTTGTTTCTTCAGGTTTTCATCAGCCTTGATCACGCGCAAATAGAGTTGCGTGAAGTTGCGGTAGGTAACGAATGCCCGGAATGGCTGACCGGGAAGATTGACTTTTTCGATACTGAATTCAAGGCTTTGTTCTTTCAGGCTATTGAGCAGGTTGATGCAATTGTACTTTCCTTCTGAAGAATCTTTTTGCGCGATGACCTGCTGACATATCTGTAAAGCCTTGATCCGGTCCAGCCGGTGCGTGGAATCACCATAAGCTTTATAAGTCGAAGCTTTTTCATCATAGTATTTTGCCATGAGATACCCCGCTTGTGAGGCCGCGGATAAGGAACCATATTGTTTGGTGATCTTGTCCAATGCATCCATATAGAGTTCATCCTTCTCAGGATGTACGGAATTGGTTTTTACAAATTCCAGCCTGAGTATATCAAGATCCAGCAAAGCGTCAGGTTTGGGATCTTTTAAATGAAATGCGATCAGCCGCTGGAACAGAAGTAATGCTTTATGCTGTAGTGAAAGGGAATCATTGCTGATAAAATTTTGCCTCACAAATTCTGCAGCCGGTGCAAAGGCGGAAGCCTGGTCGATCTCGAAATGATAAGCCGGTTTGCTGACATCTCTTTCGTCATTCTGGAAATAAGCCAGGGCCCGGTGTGCCAGCAGATCAAAAAGGGTTGGGCGGAGATGCCTGACATTTCCTTTGATGACGATGGCATCAAAAGTTTCCAGCCGTATTTGTTGCAATGTCTTTTCTTCCCGGATCGACCGGAGATACAACTCGCTGATCTTTTTATGAAAATCTTCAGCTGTCCAGGTAGCGGGATCGTCTTTTTTGAAATCGGCGGTAGCTGTCCGGTTATAAAATTGCCAGCGATGCCCCTGGTAATACCCCAGGTACACGTCCGCCAGTAAACTATAAAGAAGGGAGGTAACCGGTTCTTTGCTTACGGCGATTTCTTTTTCGATATCGCTTACGGATAATAATTCATTTTCTTCACGGATCTCGTCCTGTGTAGTCAATATATATATAACGGACTTAATGACCTGGGCGTCCTGGTTTTCTTTCCTGGCAAGTTCATAGATCTTTTTCGCCTGGGCCAGGGCCGATTTCGGCAATTCCTTCTTTACGAAGTCATCGAAAACCTTCCATTCTTTTTCATATTTTTTAACAGGGGGTTGAGCGCCGGCGGAGAGGGCAAAAGCCGATAATGCGATACAAAAGGCAATGCGTTGTATGATATTCATGCTTAAACTGTTATTATCCTTTACAAGGTAAAGAATCTTGTACAGAGCATGAGATGCCGTTTCCCGGTGGATTTCATAAAGCGGGGTCGTGAAAACCTGAACATTGAGGATTGTTTGTTGACATATTGAGTCTTAAAAAATCTGAGGAAAAGACTCAATATATCAATACTCAACAATCAAGTCCCAAGAATCAACGATTAGCCAGGAAGCCCCATAGCATGTGCCGGATCGATCTCAAAATAACATAAAATGATTTTTTAAGTGATGAAGGCAACAAAGATGACAATTAAAAAAATCATTTAACCATTCCCTGCTAACTACATTTTCCTGTCCTTTCAGTAATTATTAACATTTGGGCTAGTCGCAGGAAACCCTTACCTGTAAAGGGTTCTGGCTTACAATGAGAGTTGGATATTTAAGGTTTTTTTCCCTTTAACTTTTTCTTGGATGGTTTTTGGCACGGTGGCATGTGCTTTGAAATTATACACCCAGAGAAACAATTTTCAATAACCTGGCTGCAGTA
>DATINK010000012.1:0-6086 GCA_035474355.1 Chitinophagaceae bacterium
AATAATGATGATTAGGCCAATAATGAAATATCTTTTCCTGCTGATTTTCATCCCCTGAAAGATAAAGTTGTTTATGAAATTTAAAAGACTGCTATTTGAGACAGGTACCCTGACCTGTAGATTGGTAGTTGAAATACCCACTAAGGCTCCCCAGCATACATCTAAGCATGGATTGCAGAGGCGTAGCCTCGGTCAATATTGAAACAGCGGGTTTTAACTCGCTGATGAAGGTCAGATATTGTTTGCAGAGAGCCGTAGGCTCGGAGCATGCTAAAATCACATGTATCGTGCCTACGGCACTCCAGGCTTTAAATCCTGACTGTACTCCGGATTAAAATCCGGAGTACAATATGTACCGAGCCTACGGTTCTACAAAAGAAATTGCTTCACAATAAGTGCTGATCCGTGCGGCAAAAGGAATTTTCAAAATAATCGGGAACTACCCAAGTGCCGAGTAGAGAACCGAACGTACAAGAGTGCGACGCAACAAAGCTGATAGTAGCAATGCAGCCGGGCTCAAACACTTAGCTTAAGCGGCATACAATCGGGTTTTGGCAAAAAATTAATCCTTTCCCCCGGCCTTGCGCTTTGCTTTTTACTAATTTAGAAGTCTGTTTGCCCGTCTTTCCGCAGGATCCAGAGAGCAGGTTTTGTAAAACCACAACCAAGTTTGATCTATGAAAAAATCGGTCCGCATTTTCTGGCGCATATTCATCGTTGGATTTGCAGCATTGATCACTTTAATTGCCATGGCCAATTTCGGGGTGTTTGGGAAAATGCCCTCGCTGTCGGAATTGGAAAACCCTTCTATCCTGCAATCATCTGAGGTATACGCTGTAGATGGAACACTCATGGGAAGGTATTACCGTGAAAGAGGTAACAGGAGCAATGTAAAATACCGGGATATTTCCCGTTACGCGATTGACGCCCTGGTGTCAACAGAAGACGAACGTTTCTATAAACACAGTGGCATCGATTTTAAATCCACCCTCCGCGCCATATTTACACTGGGAAGACAAGGTGGCGGCAGTACCATCACGCAGCAATTAGCCAAGGCCTTATTGGAACAGGGAAGCAAGAACAAAGCCTGGCGGGTGATCGAGAAATTGAAAGAATGGATCATTGCCGTCAAACTAGAAAGAAATTTTACCAAGGAAGAGATCCTGACACTTTACCTCAATGCCGTTCCTTTTGGCAATAATATATATGGTATCAGGAATGCAGCCCGCACTTATTTTCAAAAAGAACCGGACAGGCTGACCATTGAAGAAGCCGCACTCCTGGTGGGTATGCTGAAAGGAAACAGTATTTACAATCCTGTCCGGAATCCCAAAGCGGCCCTGGACCGCCGGAATATTGTGCTGGGACAAATGGAACAGAATGGAAAGATCAGTTCGGCGGAAGCTTCGAAGCTGAAAGCCATGCATATCAAACTCAATTATAAAAAGCTCGATGAGAATACGGGCTATGCCCCTTATTTCCGTGAAATACTGAAAGACGAAGTAAAGGAAGCATTGAAAGACGTAAAAAAGCCCAGTGGCGGATCTTATGATATTTATGATGATGGATTGAAGATCTACACGACGATCAATCCCCGGATGCAGGAATATGCGGAAGAAGCAGCGGCCATGCAAATGGCCTATTTACAAAAGACTATCAACGCCCGTTATGCGATAAAAAATGGAACCATTTGGAAAGACCATGAGAATATACTGGAAGCCGCGATGAAACAAAGCGACCGCTGGCAAAACCTGGCGGATGACGGCTTGAGTGATAAAGAAATAAAGGCGAGTTTTTTCCAGAAAGTTCCCATGAAGGTCTTTGCCTGGAACGCTAATCGTGAAAAGGATACGATCATGACGCCTTACGATTCCATTAAATACCATCGACAGATGGAACAGACTGCCTTTATGGTAATGGATCCCATTACCGGTGAAATACGAGCCTGGGTGGGAGGCATCAATTTTAAGACTTATAAATACGATCACGTCAACCTGAAAACAAAAAGGCAGGTGGGTTCTTCTATTAAACCTTTACTGTATACGCAGGCCATGGAAGAACGCGGGTTTACCCCGGAAACAGAATGTGAAAATTCTGCCCAGTTTTTCCCGGGCAGTGGCTGGGTGCCTGCAGGAAAACGATGCAAGGGCGGTGTGGTCAGCATGGCGAATGCATTGGCGCATTCCATGAACTGCGCATCTGCATATATAATGAAAGAAGTTGGCGCTAAAGAATTTGCTGATTTTGTAGCCCGGCTCAATATTCCGACTAAAATAGGCCCCTTTCCTTCCAATGCCTTAGGTGCCTGCGACCTGTCGCTGTTTGAAATGCTATGGGGCTATAGCATTTTTGCCGGGCGTGGATTTTCAACAAAACCTTATTTCATCTCAAGGATCGAGGACAGGAACGGGAACGTGATCAAAAGATTTGATTACAGTAATAACCGCAAGGAAGCAGTGAGCGAAAAGACTGCTTATATAATGGCGAGGATGATGCAGGGACCGGTGGATAAAGGAACAGCGGCAGGATTGAGGAGCCGGCTCGGCGCCGCTGAAATGGGTGGTAAAACCGGTACTACCAATGACAATGCAGATGCATGGTTCATGGGATATGTCCCCCAATTGCTGGCAGGCGCCTGGGTAGGTTTCGACGATCGCTTTATACGTAATGAAGGCGATGGTGCCAGGATGGCCCGGCCGATCTGGGAATATTTTTTCAAAAAAGTATATGCAGACAAAACTTTGGGTATCGACCGGGAAGCCAGGTTTGTGAAACCTGCTGATCTCGGGGATGAAATTTTCAGCGCTGATCCTACGGAAATGATCAGTAACATACCTCCGCCGGGTGCCGAAGGTGAAGATGTAGGAGTCGGAAAAGAAAAAGATTACGACTTCACTAATGAATACATAGGGCACGAATCAAAACCCGTGAAGGATGATGAGAACAAATCCAAACCGGACACGGCTACCAAGTCGCCGGTGAAAAAAGAAGATGAGAATAAATCCTTAAACCCGCCTACTCAGCCTGAAACAAAGAAGAAAAAAGGTTTATTTCAACGATTGTTCGGAAAAAAGGATAAAAAACAGGGAACTAAGTAACTTCCGGTCACAAATCCACCGTTATGCAATATATCGCCCTGGCTATTGCACCTGGCATAGCTATCATCCTTTTCATATTATATAAGGACCGCTACAATAAAGAACCGAGACAGGTCCTGGCCATCAGTTTTATCCTCGGTTGCCTGGCCATTCTTCCGGCCATAGGATTTGAAGGCGCGTTTGACAAAACCCTGGACGGAAGTGTAGGCGGCGTCGCAGTTTTTTCCTGGTTGGTTGTGGGTTTCAGTGAAGAATTCAGCAAGTTCCTGGGTCTGCGTTTATATTCATACAACCAAAAGGCTTTTGATGAACCCCTGGATGGGATCGTCTATTCTGTGATCGTGAGCATGGGATTTGCTACGGTTGAAAACATCATGTATGTAACGAAGTATGCACAAGCAGGATTGGGATTGGAAGTGGGTCTCAGAAGAATGTTCCTCAGCGTGCCTGCTCACGCATCATTCGGTGTGATCATGGGTTATTTTGTTGGCAAGGCAAAATTCAATTCGCGGAATAGCTTTATGCTGATGCTGACGGGCCTGCTGGGAGCCATATTCTTCCATGGAGCTTATGACTTTTTTGTATTCATTAATCAATATTCCTTTGTGGGTCGGCAGGCCGGTAATGGTATGCTGGCAGGAGGCGCGATCATTTCCCTGATCATAGCCCTGGTCCTGAGCCGCAAATTGATACGATCTCAGCAAGCTCTGTCGCGGCAAATGTTTCAAGACAAAGAAAAAGACACAACCGTTCCGGGTGCTTAAGATAAAAAAAGCGGGTAATAAGGACATTCCATTGATCCGGGATTTAACCTACCGGATCTGGCCACAGACTTATTCGTCAATTCTTTCACCGGCCCAGATCGAGTATATGCTCGAATTGATCTACAGCGAAGCTTCACTGGAGAAACAAATGAATGAAGAGCAATGCCGCTTCCTTTTTGTATATGATGATGACGAACCCGTTGGTTTTGCTTCCACCGGGGAGACAGAACCCGGTATTTACAAACTGCATAAGATCTATATACTACCTTCTCAACAGGGAAAAGGTACCGGGAAGTTTGTGATCGATCATATCATTAGGGAACTGGTTGAAAAAAAAGCAAAAGCATTGCGCCTGCAGGTAAACCGGTACAATAAAGCCCGTTCATTTTATGAAAAACTCGGATTTGTCGTGATCGATGAAGCCGACTTTGATATCGGGAATGGATATTTTATGAATGATTATGTGATGGAAAAGAAAATATGCTAATATGCTCAAATGCTAAAATGCTATTCGAATACAAAGGAACTCAGTTAGCATATTAGCATTTGAGCAATTTAGCATTTTAATCTGCTTTAGGAACCTTGCACTCTAACAGCTCCCTCGGGTCGATCATATCTTCAAATTTGAACATCCTGAATTCCATTTCGGAGCCCAATGTATAAACCGCGATGGCTTGCCCGGGAGTTACATTCTGACCTTTGCTGACGAGGGGTCTTGCCAGGGCATAATACCAGAAATAATAATCCCCGACATTCAATACGATCTCATAATGGTTTTCCTCGGCAGGTGTAACCGTAACTACTCTCCCCTTGATACAACTCCTGATGATCGTGTCTACCTGGCTGATCATGATAACCTTATTATCCGGCGGATTCCAGCTAAATGCTTCCTTGGGTTCGCGACCGGATCCATGTTCAAATGGACAGGTCAGCGACTTTGCTGCGATCGTTGTTTTGTCCGGTTGGGCAAAAACGGGGTTTACACTTAGCAATAAAAGGATTGCACATGTGGAAGAAATGATGATTTTCATATTGTTTATTTTAATTGCCCTATGACAACTTTTTCAATTATAACACTGTTAATCTACAATTTACGCCTCTATGTCTTGAAAATTATTAGCAATACGCTTACTTTTGCATCGAAATATAAAAGTAAAAACTATGCCAACAATGACGTCCAGTAAGATCGATTTTTCCCTGAAACATAAAGTGGCTGATATCAGCCTCGCAGAATGGGGCCGTAAAGAGATCAGGCTCGCAGAAGCAGAGATGCCGGGACTCATGTCGATCCGGAAAGAATATGGTTCTAAAAAACCATTGAAAGGTGCGCGGATAGCGGGTTGCTTACACATGACCGTCCAGACGGCTGTATTGATCGAGACCCTGATCGAACTGGGAGCTGAAGTAAAATGGAGCTCCTGCAATATTTTCTCTACCCAAAACCATGCTGCCGCAGCCATCGCCGCTGCCGGTATTGGTGTTTTTGCCTGGAAGGGCCAGACCCTGGAGGAAGCGGATTGGTGCATTGAACAAACCCTGTTCTTCGGCGCTGCCGATAAACCCCTCAATATGATCCTTGATGATGGCGGAGACCTTACGAATATTGTTCTTGACAAATACCCGGAGCTCGTGCAACATTTAAAAGGGCTGAGTGAAGAAACCACTACGGGTGTACACCGCTTGTATGAAAGAATGGCGAAAGGAACCCTCCCGGTACCTGCCATCAATGTGAATGATTCGGTAACCAAGAGCAAATTCGATAATAAATATGGCTGCAAGGAATCACTGGTAGATGCGATCCGCCGTGCAACTGATATCATGATGGCTGGTAAAGTAGCCGTCGTAGGTGGTTATGGTGACGTGGGTAAAGGATCTGCTGCTTCCCTTCGCGGGGCAGGATGCAGGGTGATCGTTACAGAGATCGATCCGATCTGTGCATTGCAGGCTGCCATGGACGGTTTCAAAGTCATGAAAATGGCGGACGCAGTAAAAGAGGCTGATATCATTGTTACCGCTTCGGGTTGCCGCGACCTGATCACGGAAAAACATTTCCGCAGCATGAAGGACAAAGCCATCGTTTGTAATATCGGGCATTTCGATATTGAGATCGATGTGGCCTGGTTGAATAATAATTATGGTGAAACAAAGGATACGATCAAACCACAGGTTGACCTGTATAATATTGATGGCAAAGAGATCCTGTTATTGGCAGAAGGCCGCCTGG
>DATINK010000013.1:0-4465 GCA_035474355.1 Chitinophagaceae bacterium
TTTCCGTGCAATTCAGCCAGGCAATGAGCCAGGAAATAATAAGCCAGTCCCGCCATAAATAATATGAATCCATATAATGCAACCGGCCAGGTTGTAAAATTATTTTCTCCCATCCAGCCCGTTACAGCCGGAACCATCGAAAGCCAGAACAATAAATGGATATTGGTCCAGAGCACAGGTCCATTCACTTGTTTTACTGCCTGCATCATGTGATGGTGGTTGTTCCAGTAGATGGCGATATAAATAAAGCTTAATACATAACTCAGGAACACGGGTAGTAATGGCTTGAGGTCTTCCAGCTTATCTCCATGCGGTACTTTTAATTCCAGGATCATGATGGTGATGATGATGGCCAGAAAGGCATCACTGAAGGCTTCCAGTCTTCCTTTACTCATAATAATAATGTACTAATTTAATTAATAAGAAGGAAAATAGCCGGGAAGGCGATAGCCGGAATCTCCAGATACCTTTTTCCCACGGTTGAAACCGTGGGCTTTGCTATTATTTTTAATGTAAAAAAGTAAAGCCCTCCGTTTTAACGGTGGGAGTGAATAAACTGTAGATTGTCGAATTGTTTAAACATGTCCCTCCGCCAGCATCGCTTCAGCGACTCTTACGAAACCGCCGATATTGGCGCCTTTCACATAATCCACTTCTTCATTTTCCGTCATACCGTATTGAACACATTGTTGATGGATCTTTTGCATGATCGTTCTTAACCGGCTCTCTACTTCTTCTCTTGTCCAGGCCATGCGTATTGAATTCTGCGACATTTCCAGCCCGGATACTGCCACGCCACCGGCATTCGAAGCTTTACCCGGAGCATACAACACCCCGTTTTTTTGGAGCAGGTCAATGGCTTCGGGCGTGCATGGCATATTCGCACCTTCGGCTACCAGTTTACATCCATTCGTGACCAATAGCTGGGCATCTTCTTCATTCAATTCATTCTGAATGGCGCAGGGTAATGCAACATCACAGGGTATCATCCAGGGTTTTTCCCCTTCGAAGTATTTGCAATCGTAAGTTTCTGCGTATTCATTGATACGACCGCGTTTACGGTTCTTCAATTCCATCAGGTAAGCCAGTTTACCCGCATCTATGCCTTTTGGATCATAAATAAATCCATTACTATCGGATGCTGTAATAGGAATGCCACCGAATTCCAGTGTTTTTTCTATGGCATATTGTGCTACGTTGCCGCTGCCTGATACAACGACCTTCTTTTTATTCAGGTTTTCACCTTTGGTCTTGAGCATTTCTTCAACAAAGAAGAGTAGCCCATATCCTGTGGCTTCCGGACGGATGAGACTACCCCCAAAAGTCACGCCCTTACCAGTCAATACGCCATTGAATTCATTCTTCAGTCTTTTGTATTGTCCGAACATGTACCCGATCTCACGGGAGCCAACGCCTACATCACCGGCCGGAATATCTGTGTCCTTGCCGATATGCCGGAATAATTCCGTCATAAAACTCTGGCAGAAACGCATGACTTCGCCATCCGATTTTCCTTTGGGATCAAAATCAGATCCGCCTTTTCCTCCACCCATCGACAAAGTGGTCAAAG
The DNA here is from genome assembly GCA_035474355.1 of Chitinophagaceae bacterium. Taxonomy (GTDB): domain Bacteria; phylum Bacteroidota; class Bacteroidia; order Chitinophagales; family Chitinophagaceae; genus DATINK01. Next base: position 1,571 of record DATINK010000013.1, read on the forward strand.
AGTTTTTGAACACTTGCTCGAAGGCAAGGAATTTCAACACGCTGAGGGTAACCTGCGGGTGAAATCGCAATCCGCCTTTATAAGGGCCGATCGCGCTATTCATTTGTACGCGGTATCCGCGGTTTACACGATAGTTTCCTTCATCATCCATCCAGGGAACGCGGAAGATGAGGATCCTTTCGGCCTCCACCATTCTTTCAAGGATATTCGCTTTTTTGTATTCGGGATGTTCCTCAATGAAGGGAATGACGGCTTGCGCAACTTCGAAGACGGCCTGGAGAAATTCAGGTTGGTCCGGATTGCGCTTTTCCACCATCTGCATGAATTTCTGGATGGCGGATTGTTTAGTGGCAAGCATACAGCAATAATTATTCGTTTAGCAATCGTGCCGGGCAGTGGGTACCCCGTCCGGGGGAAAATGAGTGTACCAATGTATAAAAACTAAACGATAAAATAACAACCGTTAGTGCAAAATATCCATTGAAAGTCAAGCTTTAACAGTTTTTCGTAGTTCCCCGACTACCCCTAAAGAGGCATACATATATATAATGGTATAGAATCTCCTAGTTTTTACCTTTTTTAGTCCTGTCAATGACATCCAGGAGGCCGTCGTTCGTCCTGTCTTCCGCCAGTTGCCAGAACATAATCCCATCCAGCTTCTTGTCCATAGCATATTTTGTTTTTAGACGAATGGAGATACTGTCGTCATATGTGGCCAATATTTTACGGTCATTATTAAATGCATAAGGCGCTTTGGCCACCGGATCCCAGTATTGCACAAATCCTTTAGTGGCAGATATACTGTCATAGAGGCTGGCATACCGGAATCCATGTAAAAAATGAGTGGGTTGATAGATCCCTTTGCTGATATCGGCCTCTGTTTGAAAAAACCGGCAATAAAAAGCAGCGCCTATCACGAGTTTACCGGCCGGCACACCTGCTTTCAATAATCGCATGACTGCATTATCGGTGGATTGCTTTTGTTCCGGGGTTGAATAGAGAGGAGTGTGGTGGCCGCTGACAGTACTATTGCCATGGACCAGGTCATAAGTCATTATATTGATCTTATCGACAAGCGGAACGATCTTTTTCCATTCTATGGAGGAATCAATAAAAAGATCGAAACCTCCGGCTGCAAAACTGATCTCCTTTTTTTTACCGAGTACATTTCTCAGTGAACTGAGTAATAAAGTAAAATTTCTCCTGTCTGCAGGGGTGAACACATGACCGGGGTAACCGGCAATGGCAGGGTATTCCCAATCCAGGTCGATACCATCGGCATCAAAATAATCCAGCAATGCTTTTGTGGAATTGGCAAATTCATCCCGGCCGGTGGCAGTAGAAAATACGGGGGAACATTCCTTGCAACCGCCCCATCCACCCAGGGAAAGAATAATTTTTAATCCCGGGTATTTTTTCCTGAAAGAAACCATTTTTTTGATGCAGGCCGAATCACGGGCGTTCCCGATAGAAAGTTGATTGCCTTTCAGATGGCCAAAACTAAATATGATGTGTGTTAATTTATTAATTGGAAAACTATCCAGCCTTTCAGCCGGACCAGCATAATAGCCAATCACGCTCAATTCCTTTTTCTGCGCCCAAGAGACATTCAATGAAAAAAAACTGATTAATAATAAGGCTCGGAATTTATTCATTTTCTCATTTAGTTTATTGTGATAATTAGAGAATTTTCGAAATTGGTTATCAGATATCAGTTATCAGTTATCATCTAATGGGCTGCTGCTGCGTTACACAATGTATCCCACCTCCTTCATAATTCAATCCCAGGACATTGATAAAAATCAGCTCCCTGCCGGGAAATAATTTTTCAAATATCTCTTTTACTTTATTTTCTTTTTCCGGAGAAGACCCTTTGTCAGCATAGCCGGGCAATAGGATGGCGTCATTTGTCAGCAGGTAATTCAAATAACTAGCTGCCGCGACCCGTTTGACTTTTTGACCGTTCTTAAGCTTGTCTTTGGGATCAAACCATCCCTTCTCCAGGTTATCAAAGTCCCATTGAGGCAATGAATTTTTAATCAAAACCGGTTTAGAGATAGGGTCCGGCAATGGAACTTTTATGATGTTAAATGGTTGACCATCCTGGTCGGTTGCCTTTTCAAGTATTGCCAGGTTTTCCTTCATCCTTTCCGCATTGATCTTATTAATAGGATGCTTGTTGATTTCTTCCGGGTCAACCCATGCCAGCAGGATAGTCGTGGCATTTGCAAAACGAACAAACTCATCTGTATGTCCGCCGGTACCCACTCCAAAATAATCGCCCGTGATCTTTCGATAGATATGCGGATCATCTGCCAGTCCTTTTTTCAGCCAGATGATTTTTTTAACACCCAGCACACGTTTGCACTCTTTTTCCATGGAGTCTTTTGATAAGCCCGGGTTGCGTTGAAGCATGACAGCCTCATTCAGGATAAGCGTTCCTTTTCCATTTACTTCTAAGGTTCCGCCTTCCATAGCCAGGTTACTGGAAATGTTTGCGGCTTTTTCAATACTACCCATCAGGCTATCTATTTTGCCTGTTTGTTTCAGGTATCTTTTATAAGTGGACTCAAGAAAGGCCGCATCTTTAATATTCAATGCCAGCCAATCCTTCGCACCATAGAATGTCCACCTGAAATCTGCCACCGCCAGCTCATGATTATTATTTTTTAAAAAGGTAGCACCATGATCCCTTATCCAAATACGTGAGTCGGGAATGATATAGAATTTCAGAGTTGCTGTATCCACACCATTTATGAAAAGAGTTTGTTTAGCCGGCCCGAGCATATATTTACTATTCACCACCACTTTAACCGGTACGCGTTTCCAGAGTGCTTTGATGATGTCGGTGGCAGGTTGAACAAAGGGGAAGTATCCGTCCCAGCCCACCCAAAC
>DATINK010000014.1:0-3165 GCA_035474355.1 Chitinophagaceae bacterium
ATGGGTTATATGAACCCGGTATTGCAATTCGGGTTTGAAAAATTCTGTCAACGGGCTGCTGAAACCGGCATCGATGGATTGATACTTCCTGACCTCCCGCCTTTTGAATATGAAAATGAATACAAAGCAATTGTTGAAAAAAACAAACTCGACTTAATTTTCCTGGTTACACCTGAAACAACAGACGAACGTATCATCATGCTGGATCAATTAAGCACTGGATTCCTGTATGCTGTTTCCTCTTCTTCCACTACGGGTAGCGGAAAAAACCCCGCTACGATGGAATCATATCTCAAACGACTTTCGCGCCTGCATCTCAAAAATCCAGTCCTGGTAGGATTCGGGATCGGGGATAAAACCGCTTTTGATATTGCCTGTCGCCATGCCGGGGGAGCCGTTCTTGGCAGCGCCTATATTAAAACTTTAGGAAGTGCTGAAAAGCCCGATGCAGCTACAAAGCGCTTTGTTTCGTCAATTCTGGGTTAAATGGTTTTTATTCTTCCCGATGTTTTAATATTTTTGTTATCCCGTCGTCCAGGCAATCGGCAGGTAAACCCTATATAAATGACCCTGAAAAGACTGCTGATATTATTTCTTTTCATCCCCCTGATTGGTTTTTCACAAACCGGTGCTAATAGCTTCACAATCAATGGTAAACTTACCGGCTATGATGAAGGTACTTCGATTAAACTGGTAGCCAATGGGGCTACTACTGACCTGGCTGTTGGAAAACTTCAAAAAGGGAGTTTTGTGCTCAAAGGATCCCTGGCAGAGCCTATTTTATGCTTCCTTATTATTGGGGATAATACGCCTGTAGAGATTTATGTGGAAAATAGCACGATGACCTTCATAGGGGATAAGAAACAGCCGGAGAAACCCATATTTAATGGATCTGCTTCTCATTTGGATTTTAAAGAATTCACGGGTGCCATTTTACCGATCCTTGGACAATTAAACAGCCTGGCCAGTACGATCAATTCCATGGTACCGGGCCCGGACAGGGACGGGTTACTCAAAATATATTACGCAACGCAGGAAAATATTCAGAAAGAGATAGATAAGTTTATCAATGCAAAGCCCTCATCAGTTGTTGCACCATTCGTATTGCAGGCGACTTCGCAGTTTTATGATAACCCGCTTTTACTGGAAAAAAGATTTCTTTCTCTTAGTCCGGATGTCAGGAAAATGACCGAGGCTAAAAAGCTGGAAAGTTTTATTAACCTGGCAAAGATTGGGGCGGTGGGCACCCAGTCGCTGGACTTTTCACAACCCGATACAATCGGGAAGCCTGTATCACTTTCATCCTTTCATGGAAAATATGTATTGGTTGATTTTTGGGCAAGCTGGTGCGGGCCCTGCCGCAATGAAAATCCCAACGTGGTATCCAATTATCAGCGCTTTAAAAATAAAAACTTCACCGTATTGGGTATTTCACTTGACAAGCCGGGACAGAAAGATAAATGGATAAAAGCCATTCACGAAGACAGCCTTACCTGGACCCATGTCAGCGATCTTCAGTACTGGAGCAATGAAGCCGCAAAACTTTATCATGTTGCCCAAATACCCAGGAATTTCCTGATCGATCCCAATGGTAAGATCATCGGTAAGGATCTCCGCGGTCCTGCACTCGAAGCCAAGCTTTGCGAATTGTTAGGATGTAACTAATCTACTGGTTAGCGTCTTTTCCCTCTTTCAATTTCCCAATAATTGTTTCTACGTTCAATTTATTCGGTGGATCGGGCGCGATTGCTAAAGCCATATTTGCATATTTCAATGCATTCTTGAAATCACCCACCCCGGAATAACCGCGTGTCATCCCCATGAGGGTGGTAAATTGATTCGGATTTTTCTGATAGTTAAGTTTGAATACTTCCAATGCTTCGGCATTTCTTTTTTGTCCGAGTAATCTCCGTCCATACTGATGCACCTGGTTCATATTACCCATCGGCAATGCTTTTTTCATGAGGGTATCTGCTTCAGCATTGCGGCCCAACTTGACAAGTATATCTGCTTTCGTAGATAAGGTGAGGAAATTGGCATCACCTACAAACGTGCCACTGATGGAATAATCTGCCCATGCCAGGCCTTCTTCGAGGTTTATATTTTTAGTAAGTGTGTATTGTGCGGCTTGCTGGAAGGATTGCCATCCGGGGTTGAAGCTTCTTTCTCCTCTAAGCTCCCTGCGGAATGATTCTAACTGAAGTTTTTCAAGATCTACTTCCACTTTGAATGGGATCATTAATTTTTCCCAAAGAAGAGCAACGGTTGCAGATTTTTCAGTTTCGTTCATGAATTCATATTTCAGCCATTCTACACTGTTTTGTGTAACGATAGGTTTTACCTTCACGCGCAATGCATCTTCACTATCCATATAAAAGAAGCTGCCCCAGCTGGTATTATTTTTTGAAAAAATAAGCGTGCATTCATTCGGGTCGTAAGCAATGAAGAATCCGTATTTACCGGCTGGTAAGGGCTGGCCTTCTATGCTGACAGCAGTAGAAAATTCAATGGTAGTGTTTTCATTGGCTCCTGCTCTCCAGGGAGCTTGTTTGCTGGTTCCGAATCCGAGGTCGGTATAGCCTACATGTACAAGCTGTCCCCAGATCTTACCTTCCCGGCCTTTTACACCGGGCCTGTCATAATGAATGGTAACATCGGTGATGCCGATCCTTTCTCCCACGATGGCTTTCTTATTGCCACCATCGGGTGGAACAGTCAATTGTGCGGATACAATCCCACAGATAAGGGAAGAGATGAAGCAGGCAAAAATTAGTTTTCTCATAAAATGTTTTTAGACGGGGAAGCTATGAAACAAATACAGCAGCTGAAGAATATTGTTACAGGTGAATGGTGAGGATGATGAGTGGGCTCCGGTCACAAAATCAGGGGGAATATGTGTAACTTGTAAGTTATAGCGGGCGCCCTTATCCCGGTGTTTACCACATGAAAATTCTGATACTTACGCTGTTAATGCTGGCGAGCCTTGCCGTTCATGCGCAGCTGCTCAAAAAGCTGAAGGAGAAGACGGTTGATAAGGCTGTTAACAATGCCAATGCGGCGAAAAATAATTCCATTCAAAAAGTAAAGGATGAACCCCGGAATCTCATGCATAAACAAATGCAGGATCTGCGCGGCGAATTCGATTCCACTGATGTCGATTATGCC
>DATINK010000015.1:0-15343 GCA_035474355.1 Chitinophagaceae bacterium
TGACTGCTTATCATTTCATAGAATGCTGCATATTGTGATTCCAGGCCGGCTATATCATCCACACGCTTGCATTGGGGAAGCATGGGGTATTTATCGAAATTGAAAAATTCCGGTTGTTTATAGCGATGCCGTACATAGTCCATCATATTGGCACCCCGTTTCAATATAGTTAGCAGGTTATCCGCTTTGGAGCTCCATGCACCCCGTAAGGAATTTTCTACATAATTGATGGCGGCAGATCGATTCCCGCGGCTGTTATATATATAAGCGAGGGCCAGGTTGGCATCCGGATAATATTTGTAGGAACTAACGCATTTCAGAAAGCACTGTTCTGCTTTTTTATCATCGCCCAGATCCAGGTAGGCCTGTCCCAGGTTATTTAATATCATATTATTACCAGGTTGACGCTCGAGAACATATTCCAGAACAGGGATCGCATACACAGCGAGCCCGGAACTGGTAAGTATTCCACCTGTATTATTCAACAGGACATTATTATCAGGCATCAGCTCAGCTCCCTTCAATGAAACGAGGACCGATTCATTGACCATTGCTTTCATCCATAGCCCAATGGCTGTACCCGACTGTTTGACTGCTTCCACCGGGATATTGTTAATATCGGTTCCATTTACCGAATGTAGGTAGGCGTTTATTTTTATATTGAGATTATGGAGATACGAAACAAGTTCGTCCCTTGTAAACGTGCGGATGGGTAATGAATTGAGAAGCCGGTTATTCCTGGAAGGGATGGAAGAGCCTATTGTATCTTTTTTTTCGACTTCATCAATGGCAGTTTTTCCTTTCGGCACATTTTTAATGGCACTATTAACCTGCTTTTGCTGATTCGACAGATCATTCAAGATTTTATTCGCAGTACTGTCCCCGCCATATTTTTTCATCATTTCCTGGGCCTGCTTCATTATTTTATCCATCTCTGCCTGTGTGGGCTGGGCAATAACCGGTTGAACGGATAAAGAAAGCAGGATGAGTCTGAGGAATATCTTTTTCATGTAAGACTTATTATGTTTGAATGGTCATTATTGGTTTACCTGGATCCAGGTATCTGATTCAAACCAACCCCCATTGGTATAGCTGATATTAACCGATTGATAAACTAATTTGATCGCATCCATAAAGCCTTTTTGCCCCTCAGTAAACGATTGTTTAAAATTGCTGATAGAAGCATTGTTCAATACGATCTTATACGCCATCACGATGGTGCCATCTCCAGTTGGATTGGGTTCATATATCTCAAAGGTTACCGTTGTTAAATGTTCATTTGACTTATACGCTTTGAAGAATTGCATGCTGGCAGCCCCCAATGCTTTTTGAAAACTCACAGGCAAAAGTTGTCGTCTCCCGGTGGCTTGCCCGGTTGCCATATCCCTGGGACTGTTCCCTTCCATTTCGAAACCTGTTACTTCCATCCTGTTGGTTCCATTTTCACCCAAAAAAGCGCCCTGGGTATTGCCCACTAGAGATACAAATACCCGTTGCCCGCTATGATCCGCTTTTGAAAAAGGTGAAAAAGGGGTATTATTTGAATTGTTTGTATTACCCGTATTAGTAATGGCGGAAGTATTAATTTCCGTTGTGCTTTTAACTGTATTTACGCCAGTAGTATTGGCGCCCCCTGAATAAGCGATATTGAAAGCGGTACCTGCACCTACCAGGGGTTCGTTGTTTATATTGGCAATGAACCATCTTGATACGGAGGCGTCGTATTCAATCTTTATTGCTGACCTGTTATACAGAGCTCCGTTTATCGGGGAAGAGGTTGGAAAGACCCTGACCTGGGCACCTGGATTATTATCGAGTCCTGGGTGATCAATATAATATCTTCCGGTTTGGTTGACCCGCTCTACGACCTGAACATATTGTTCCGGTCCGGGTTTGGCATAATACTCCACGTTGAATTTTGTTCCTTCAACGATCGAACTCCCATCCAGGTTGAAGATGCTCCATTTACTCAGGTACATATAATAAGCCCCGATCGGGTGCCGGGTTACATTCACTCCTCCTTCAACAGGTGTAACAAATATGATGGCGCCGGGATTCTTATTGAGTTCGGGAATATCCATCACGGAGCAACCATTATTACAATTGATGTTCTGTTTAGTGACTGTATGAATGAATTGCTGTTGTGAATAAACCTGATGATAATAGAGAACGATGAGCGTGAACAAGATGATATTTTTTTTCATACTTCATAATTTCCTGTTAGAAAATGTTTTTTGATTTTCATGGGATAAGTATCCACAGCACAATCGTTTAACTTTAACTTAATAATAGTCATTCTGTGGAAAAACTTCAATGATCATTTCTCCGCCCTGCCAGTTTTCAGAATTAGCATTTGAAATTTTAATATCGGCATAAACTTTAACCGGGAGTTGGCCTTTGCCCAGCTTAACACTGGTTTTATAAGTGCCAGGGGGCAGTGAAGCATGACCTACTGCTACCATAGTTTGAAATCCTGCTCCAATCACCGACGAGTTCGATGCCCTTGCAACCACTTGATTGAAAGAATTATATATTTCCACGTTGAACCCCACTGTCACCAATTCAGTCACAATGGTGCTGTTACTATTGATTGGTACATTAGCTAGCATCGTGGTATAAAAAACGATATCACTATATTGTTTTAAAATAAATGACTTGCTATCCAGTCCAATGATCACTACTTTTTCCATATTCGGTATATTCAATTCCTGATCACTCGTCTGCTTAAATGAAATTGCGTAAGGTTCAAAACCCCGGGCCGATTCCCACATAGTACCGTTCCATCTCAATGCTTGTCCAATATCAGGGGACTTACCCGACAATACTCTTCCTTGCAGTTTTACAACCCATGGTGAAGGATAAGTACCAGCGAGATCACCACCAGCATCGCCTTCCGGCGGAAGTGATTTGGGGCAATTGCAATTCCCGCCCGCACCATTGTTTGTTACAGGGGTTTGAATGTTCCCGTTCAGATCCTTATTCGTATTTGCATTCGTGGTAGTGGGGATGACGGGCGCCGGGGTTTGAATGTTTCCATTGGGATCTTTGGTGGTATTTGTATTCGTGGCAACTGATCCGCGATCAAAAGCAATATTGAAAGAAGTTTGCGGAACCGTCAAAGGCTGGCCGTTGACGTTGGCTATATACCATTTGCGGTAATCTTTATTGTATTCGGCCTTTACAGAAAATGGGTTAAAAAGAGCGCCCATGGTTGGTGACGAAGTGGGAAAGATCCGGACCTTGGCATTGGGGTTGTCATCGAGTCCTTCACGATCAATGTAGTAAACGCCGGTCTGGGAAATTCGCTCTGTGATCGAGCAGACAAATTGATCCTTGCCGGGATTCGTATAATACTCCACGCTGTATTTTGCACCTTCTACCATCCCTGAACCATCCAGGTTAAAGATGCTCCACTTATTCAGGTACATATAATAAGCCCCGATCGGGTGCCGGTCCGGGTTGGTGCCTCTTCCTTCAACAAGGTTTGCAAACAAGATGGCGTTGGGATTTTTATTGAGTTCAGGAATATCAATCACTGAACAACGGTAGTTACAGTTTATGTTTTCCTTAGTAACCGTATGAATGAATTGTTGCTGCGCAAGGAGTTGCTGGGCTAACAGTGCGCTTATAATGAACAGGCAGATATTTTTTTTCATAAATTTTTATCAGTTAACAGAAGTATTTCATTAATTTCTATGTTCTTTCTTTAACAAACATTCCCTAATCCGGAATGATTTCTATGATTACCTGACCACCCTGATTGAGAGAAGATGCACCGGCATATGCAGATATCTCAGGCCCCCCTGCTTCTCTATTCATGATAACGTGTGTGTGATAAGTGCCTACCGGCAGGATGCCAATACCGCTGGAATTTATCGTTACGCTCAACTGGTCATATGCTATTACAGCGCTGACAGAACGACCAACTACCTGGTTGGTAGCATTAAGAATTTCTACAACGAACGTAATCTTCACGGGACTACTGGTAATACCGAAATGGTCATTCATTACTCTCAATACACTGCTAAAAATCACACTGCTGCTTTGCGCCACAGTAAAAACCTGATTATCCAGGCCAGGAATTGTCGCCTCATTAATATTGGAGTTACGCATATCCAGGTTAGCGCTTTGATTGAAGTACAAAACCTTCGGTTTGGCGGAAGTTGATCCAGGCGACATGGGTGCTGATGCATTTTCATCAGCAGGCGCCCAGGTCGAACCGTCCCATTTCAAAACTTGTCCAAGTGTTGGTGAAGTATTTGACACAGGATTACCACTAAGACTCTTGACGATAGGACTAGGATAGGTGCCACTAAGATCGCCACCTGCATTTCCATTTGGCGGAAGCGTTGTTGGAATCGCACAATTGCAACTCCCACCCGTGGTATTCCCATTTGTATTAGTCGTGCCGCTCCCATCGGAAAAAACAATGCTATAGGAACTGGCAGAAGGAACAGGCGTGTTATTGATATTGGCGATATACCATTTGCCAACCGCAGCGTCATATGATATTTTCACTTCATCCTTATTCAGTGTATTACCGGGTCCCGCTATATAAGTGCCACGGGCAGAAAACCGGATTTGGGCATTGGGGTTATTGTTCATGCCAACATGATCTATATAGGATACATCATTGATGTTGACCCGCGGAGGAACAACGTACACAAAATGGTTGGCGTCCGGAGTTAACCAATACTCGACGTTGTATTTTGCGCCAACCCCGATGGCGGTTCCGTCATAATTATAAATGCTCCATGTATTCAGGTACATATAATAAGCCCCAACAAGATGTGGATTCAGATTTGCACCATTCACAAGGACCGGTGTAATTAAAATGATAGCTCCGGTTTTGTAATGAAATAGGGAAGTATCAAGCGCGGAACCAACATTGTTGCAACACCTGTTCGTTGTCGTGACTGTTTGGGTCAATTGTTGTTGCGCATGGACCCCTTGAAGCAGCAAGCCGGTTAAAATAAAAAGGCAAATAATTTTTTTCACGTACTTTATTTTTTGTTGAATAATCAATACCCTCACAAGCCACCACATTTATCACGCTGCCATATAAGTGTCACCCGGCATCTTGGAATAATAGCCGGCCAGGGATTCCAGGTATATGTTAATCCTGTATGCACACCCAGGATTTTTGCTTTCCCAAATGTGATTCCGCGGGTCCTGTCGATGCTGTTTGCTGCTACAGTTCTCGTTACAGAATATCCATCCTGCATTTCCATTTGACTTTGCCCGCCACCTTTCACCGGGATGGCAATGGCTTTCCACCAGGAAATAAGATTGCCATTCGGATCACGACCAGGTGCAAGGATAAACTCTACATCACTGCTTCCTACAACATCATATTCAACCTTGAACCGAATTTCATCGCAGTCATCGCCTGTCAATAATATGCCGGTTGCTGTTGGAGGAATGGCTGGAAATGGGTAAACCTTTCTTGCAAATTCCATATCCGTTGCAGACAAATTGGTATTGTCGGTAAACAGGCTGTGATCTGTCACCAGGTCAGCGGGAAAGAAATAATGCATGATGGAGAGCCGGTCATAAGCAGAGGAGTTTGTTTCTGTTGCTGAATATTTTTTAAAAACATTGCTGTCAACCATGGAGATACCCCAACCATTTGTTTTACGGAAATAGGCATAGGCCTTATCCTTGTCCCAGGGAATTCCTGCTGCTGGTGCCGAATGTTCATGAATGAAACCCAGCACATGTCCGAATTCATGCACGATTACTCTTCTGAATTCGGTTTCGGAGGTTTGATTGTTGAACCAGCCAAAATTGACCGTCTTCAGGTTATCATAGTCAGTCATAACATCTCTTCCCAGCCATGACCAGCTTTGACCGTCGGGTTTAAAGCCCACCTTGACGTTTGCGGTATCAACAAAAGGCACGAATTGAAATTTTATATTGGCAAAGGTTTCCCAAACCTTTGCATAAGTTTTTACTTTAGATATCAGGAAAGGGGTTGCATCAGCATCAAAGAAACCCACAGTAATAGTTGTCCCTGGCGCCCACATTTTGTCTGTAAGCACGGATAATTCCTGCCCGACACTTGACACGGGTTCTATTTCTCCATTCGATTTGATCCTGGGTATTTTAGGGATGGCTACCCGGGGAGGTAAATTCCCTGTGCGGGGCTGATCCATACAAATATGGACATTACTAAAATCATAGACAGTTGGAAGTATCTTTTCGGGGTTAATTTCTTTTTGTGCTACTGGTTTATTTACAGTGATCAGTGAATCTCCGGGTTGTTTAACTTTTTTGAGACCTTTCCCTAAACTATCGGGTTTGAATTTATTCTGCCCATCAGCATTTTCTTTCTGGTTAGAAATGTCCAGCGCAGATGTTACGCCATTTTGTAATAATGCAGATGTTGAATCCGGTACCGGGCTGATTTCAGTAACACGTTGAATTGATTTTAACCCTGAACTTGCTTCGGGATTGCCGGTGTTAGAAATAACGATGTTATAAGCCGCCGGAAATTCGAGGTACTTTTCATTGACATTTGCTATATACCATTTTCGGGCTCCTTCATCATATTGAATTTTTATTTCGTTCCGGTTTATATTACCGCCCCATACACTGGGCGACCAGTTCTGCATAACATTGAATTGTGCGGCGGGGTTATTGTTAAGCCCGGCATGATCGATGTAGGAATTCTTATACTTTACCAGGTTGTCTTTGGTTACCACGTGTACAAAATGAGTATCGTCAGGTTTTGAATAATAGGTAACATCAAATTGCGACCCGGGCGCCATCGTGCTATTGTCTATATTAATGACACTCCATTTCTTATTGATATAATAAGCGCAAATGGGATGGGGATTCAGGTTGATGCCATTCACGGCTACCGCTGTAACGAAAAGTACAGCATCAGGATTTCCATTCAGATCCGGCCTGTCGAAAAGCGTGCAAGCGCTGTTGCAGTAATTATTGGCCTTACTGGCCGTGATGGTGAATGTTTGCTGCGCCTGGCTGATAGCAGTAATAAAAATGAATACGGGGATGATAACAATCCTTCTGTATCGGGAATTTTTAACCACACTCAAATGTATTGGCTGCTCTTATCCCGGCTATCCCCCGAAACAGTGATTCCCTACCCGGGCTCTCACAATCCCCTGAAAACGGGATATTATCCGGATTCTTTGCTATTCTGAAGCAGAATAATAACCTTTATGCGCTTACACATTTTATTCATTCATGAAAGGATATAAATCATATTTCATTGCTGCCATCGTAATGATCCTGCTTGGCAGTCAACATGCCCGGGCACAGGGCATCCCGGATAGTTTGCAGCAGAAATTGAACAAAGCCGATAATGATTCTGTAAGAGCAAGGGCTTTATTGGATATCGGGGAAGCCATTGAAGTGACGGCTACAACCGAAAGTCTCGTTTATTATCAGCAGGCACTTGCGCTCAGTAAAAAAATAAAGAACAACCGCCTCATTCTTTCATCGATGAATGATATTGGTGTGTGCTATATCGAATTAAATAAAATGGATAGCGCGATCCTTAGTTTCCAGGCGGCGATACCGGTTGCAAAGGAGTTAAATGATACATTGAGAGTGGCGAGGATCACTGCCAATATCGGTAACGTGTTCCTTCATAAAAATGATCCCATTCATGCCATCGACTATTACCTGCAGGCTGCCAAGCTATGGGAAACCTGCGGAGACAAGAACCGTTTACCCGCCCTTTACTCCAATATCTGCTCGCTGTTATCCGGGCAAAAAGAATTCGACAAATCGATCGAATATGGCAATAAAGCGCTGGATCTTGCCCAAAAACTGGGTGATGATTATTCCGAGGTGAATGCCATGATCAATCTTTCAGAGACTTATAGCCAAACTGGCAAGGAAGCCTTACAATTTGAATTTTTGCAAAAAGCATTGCCCCTGGCTAAAAAAGGAGAAGATATTGAACAGATCGCCACGGTCTATGAAGACCTGGGTGCTTATTATTTTGAAAAAAAGGATTACTCCCCTTCTTTATCCAATTACCTGGAAGGACATAAGTATGTTTTACAAATGGGGAATCAATATCACCTGAGTACTTCCTTTTACATGTTGTCCAATGTCTATCATCATTTGAAACAAAATGATAAGGCCTTGCAATATATCCTGCAGGCAGAGAAAATTGCCATTGAGGTCGGAGCCCGTGCAGATCTCAAAAACATATACAAGACCAGGGCAGAGATAGAACAAGCGTTGGGTAATTATAAAGTGGCCAGCGAGTATTTCTCAAAAACACTTACACTTAGCGATTCCTTATTTAAAACATCTACCAGCGAAAAAGTTGCCGAAGTGGAAGCTATTTACCAAAATGAGAAAAAACAACAGGAAATCATACAACTTCAAAAAGATAAAGAAATTCAATCACTGACCATCAAACATAAATCGACCCTGAATTATATTCTCTTTGGGTCGATCGGTGTCCTGTTATTAACCGGCTTTCTTATTTACCGCAATATCCGTAACCGGCATTTGCTGACAAAGAAAGAAGCTGAATTGCAGCAACACCGTATCAGTGAACTGGAAAAGGATAAAAAACTGGTAGCCGTTGATTCCCTTTTAAAAGGGCAGGAAGAAGAAAGAAGCCGTTTGGCGAAAGACCTGCACGATGGTCTGGGCGGGTTATTATCAGGTGTGAAATACTCTTTAAGCAATATGAAAGACAATTTAGTCATTACCCCGGATAACATGGCTGTATTCGAGCGCTCCCTGGACATGATCGATACCTCCATTAACGAATTGCGCAGGGTGGCGCATAATATGATGCCTGAAATGCTGATGAAATTCGGCCTGGATGAAGCATTAAAGGAATATTGTATCATGATCAATTCCGCCAGGCTCATCTCGGTAAAATACCAGTCGGTCGGCATGGATGCCCGGCTTGACAGGTCGGTTGAGATCATCATTTATCGTATCGTACAGGAATTGCTGAACAATACAATGAAACACGCTGTCGCCACGGAGTCCTTTGTACAATTGATCCGTGACGGTAACCGCCTGAACGTGGTGGTGGAAGATAACGGCAAAGGATTTGACAGCAGCCTTAAAGAGAATCAAAAGGGTGCGGGCCTGGCCAATATCCGCAGCCGGGTGGATTATTTAAAAGGACAATTGGCTATCCATGCAGAACCAGGAAAAGGAACCCTGGTCAATATAGAATTCAATATATAATATAATATGATCCGTGTATTCATAGTAGATGATCACCCGGTGGTGATAGAAGGGATCCACTCCCTGTTACAGAATGAAAAGGGAATTGAATGGGCCGGTCATGCCATGAATGCAGCCTCCTGTCTCGGTTATTTTGTAAAAAACACGGCCGACATTGTATTGATGGATATCAGCATGCCGGGTATGGATGGAGTTGAATTATGCGGGTTGATGAAAGAAAAATACCCGGGTGTGATGATACTTGGACTGAGCACATTCAACCAGGGGATCTATATTAAAAAAATGATGGAGAACGGTGCTTCTGGTTATATATTGAAGAATTCATCCAAAGAAGACCTGGTCACTGCTATTCACGCCGTACATGATGGAGGTATTTTCTTCAGCGGTGAAGTGGGAAAAGTGCTGGAAGAACATCAGAAATATTCAAAGTCTGAGTTGCCTCTTTTAACATCCAGGGAAAAGGAAGTGCTGGCCCTGATCGCGGAAGGTTATACCAATCCCCAGATCGCAGAAAAAATATTCCTGAGCCCTTTTACTGTGGATAGTCATCGTAAAAACCTGCTGGCAAAGCTGAATGTAAAAAATACAGCTATGCTGATCAAGCTGGCGGTAGAAAATAAATTACTATAATATTCCCTTCTCCTGCCTTCCCGCCATTGATGGTGTTTCGCGAAGCGAGCACCAACAATCTATTCCGCCTGTGCTCCTAAAAAGACCTTGCTTACTTTATCATTCGTGAAAGAAAAAATGATCCCGCCATACACGGATCCGACGGTGATCTGGGTCTTATCTGTTGCCTCAGGGTCTATATCTTTTTTGTAAGTGGCTTCCACCTCAGCGTAACTGCTCCCGATTCCCATTCCGGCTTTTGTTTTAAAATCGCAGGGAATTTCTGCAGTAATGGAAAAGATCGCCAGGGTAGCGTCTTTATTTGTTTTGTCGTAGGACATATTCAGCAGCAAACCATAACTAAACCAGTTCCAGTCTTCATGCATCATTCCATCGGCAGCCCATTCAACGGGCTTTGCGGTTGCACCCGGGGGGCCAATGGCTTGCCTGGTTTCAGCAACATGTTGTCCCAGTTTTAATGGTCCAAAGCTTTCAATATCAATTTTGCCAGATGGTCTATCCGGCACGCTGGTAGTTGTAGTAGTAGCGTTATTACCATCTTTTTTTATACCCTCATCTGTATTATTTTTTTTGCCCGAATTGCAGCCGGCAAACACGACAATAGCGGTTATCATTATTAAAAGTCGCCTCATACTTTAAGTTTATGAAAAAGGAAGTTATGAATAAATAATGATGTAAATTATACTCACAAAATGAAACCTCCCGGGAGATCTTTGTTGATTTCCTTACCACTTCTTTTTATTATCTCCACTTTATTCGCCCAGGAAAAATACAGGGCTGTGCATTGGGGGGCTGATGAGGGTTTGTCTGTTGAAGAACAAAATATTATCCTGAAAGATGTGAATGGTTTTATATGGATGGGCTCACTCAATGGTTTAAATCGTTTTGATGGAAGAAATTTCAAACAGTATTTCCCGGATAAAAATAATCCGGGTTCAATTATTGGGTCTTTCAGCAACAGTTTAATTGAAGACAGTCTGCACAATATCTGGATCGGAACTGAAAAAGGATTATCCCGTTTTGACATCAAAGCCGAAACTTTCCGAAATTTTTTGACGGACGCCAGTTCTGTCAATACAGATATTGTTCCATTCTGGGCTACCAGGGATGACGTGTACTGCGTGGAAATGGCTGCCTATATCACTTCCTATAATGTACACTCCTATACAAAGAAAATATTGGTAAAATTAAATCCGGCTGAGGGTGGCACACAACCGAGCCGGTTTGTACATTCTGTATTTGATGCCGTGTCAAATAGTGTATGGATGCTGGAAGGTTCCGATGAGTTGCCAGGCGGGGGGCTCGTACAGGTTTCTATTGCAGATGGAAAAGAAACGCATTATACCTGGCCTTGTTATAAAAACATACAGGGCCATAATCATAACCCGAAAGATCTGTGCTATGACCGCAAAAGAAATGCTATCTGGATCAGCAGCCCGGATGGATTGAATGAATTTACACTCGCTGATAAACAATTCCATCGTACAGAGGCGTTACATGATATAATAAACCTGGAAGATTTCAGTCTTCCGGCAGGAGTTAATGTGGATGTGCAGGGCCGTATATGGTGGTGCAGCTGGCCAACAGGAATCATCATCTATGATCCGGCCACCCGGTCATTTACACCCCTATTTACCACAGCCCGCAAGCAGCAGAGTGTTGTTTACGCTAACTTATATATTTATTGTGACCGCAATGGAATGGCCTGGACAACCTGTTCCGAGCAGGCAAATGGAGTTTTCCAGATCATTCCGGCTTCCCTTCCGGTTTTGCGTTATAAGGCAGATAAAAACCTACCTCACTCACTCAGCGGCAGACAGCTTAATTTTATTACAAACGCTGATCATGGAAAGTTATGGATCGGCCAGGACGAAGAGCTGAATATTTTTGATCCGCAATCCGGCTTTTTCCAACAGATCCGAAATGAACAGGGCCTTCCTTTCTTCAAAGAAACGTTTATCTATCCCATGCTTGTGGACAGCATCCACCAGATAGCGCTATTTGAAACTTTTACTCAATCCGGCTACGCACTATTTCAGATGGATATCCTCCATAAAAAATTTCACCCGGTAATTTTTATAGACAGTGCCGGTCAAAAAATACCCGTTACACCTACCCGGTGGGTACCCTTAGCTCTCTTTAAGTCCGGGGGTATGCTTTTTTGTAACCAGGGAATGTTTATTGTAAACACAGATAGCGCGTTAGCCCGCTGGGTAGGTCCACCCGAAAAAAACTTAGGAGGATTATTCGGTACCGACAATGATCACCTGCTGTTTATGAGACGGCTCTCTGCTGCCAATAATCTCACCTATACCTTGCGAAACGGGAAATGGACGAGAATTTCATCACCCGTCGACAGCCTTGAATGGGGAACTGTTTATTACAACAAACCGGATCATACATTTTGGGTAGGTTGTTTTAG
This sequence comes from Chitinophagaceae bacterium, assembly GCA_035474355.1. Classification (GTDB taxonomy): domain Bacteria; phylum Bacteroidota; class Bacteroidia; order Chitinophagales; family Chitinophagaceae; genus DATINK01. Next base: position 12,248 of record DATINK010000015.1, read on the forward strand.
TGAATTGACCCACTTCGATAAAGAACTCCGGGTCATCCACCGTTACACCGTAGATGATGGATTGATCAGGGATGCCATTACAGGTATTTTGCCTGATGACCAGGGCAATATCTGGATCCAATATCTCCGGGCAGTTGCAAGGCTCAATTTGAAAACCGGGAAAATAACAGGCTTATCAGAAAATGACGGGTATGTAAAACAAGCTTACGGGTTAAATCCGCCTGTTCGATCAGGCCGCGACCTCTACTTTTGGGGAAATGAAGGTATTGACCGTGTCAGCCCGGATAAGTTAATAGAGAACTATCCCCCATCTTTTGCCTATTTTAAATCGCTTTCCATAAATCAACAACCCTTTTCATTACCTACTGGTATTAACGATCTGCAGAAATTATCACTGCGGTATTTTCAGAATAAGATCACTATTGAAACCGGGATCATAGACTATTATACGAAAGGCAGCAGCAGCATCCGGTATAAACTGGAAAACGTCAATGAGAACTGGCAACTTGCTCCCGCCAACTATACGATCCGTTACGATGGGTTATCCCCCGGCAAGTACTGGTTGGTATTGCAGGCTTCTAATGCGGCAAATGATTTTAATGGCCCGGAAAAAAGATTGCTTATCGATATCCATCCGCCTTTCTGGCAAACATGGTGGTTCAGAATAGTAATGGGTATTGTACTGATCATTCTTTTATACGGGATCTATCGCTGGCGTACAGCGACTTTACACAAACAAAAAAGAATACTGGAACAAACGGTAAAAGAAAGGACTGCAGAAGTAGTTGAAGAAAAAGCAGAAGTGGAAAAACAAAAAGCCAAATCAGATGAACTCTTATTGAATATTCTTCCCCTGGAAGTAGCAGAGGAATTAAAAGAAAAGGGATATACAACTGCAAGATCCTTCGATGAAGTAACGATCCTGTTCAGCGATATTAAAGGGTTTACGCATGTAGCCGAAAGGATGACAGCACAGGGTTTGGTGAAAGAAATAGATACCTATTTCAGTAGTTTTGACCGCATCATGCAGCAATTCGGGCTGGAAAAGATAAAGACGATCGGCGATGCTTATATCGCAGCAGGCGGATTACCGGAAGAAAATAAGGCTACAGTTGAAAATGTAATTGAAGCAGCCATTGCCATGCAAAATGCTGTTGAAAATCTTAAAAAAGAAAGAATTGAAAACGGCCTGCCCTATTTTGAAATACGCATTGGTATACATACGGGCCCGGTAGTAGCCGGTGTCGTAGGCATCAAAAAATTCCAGTATGATATCTGGGGCGATACTGTAAACATGGCGGCCAGGATGGAGCAATCCGGGATGCCGGGTAAGATCAACATTTCCCAATTCACTTATGATAAAGTAAAAGCTCAGTTTACCTGTACATCCCGTGGTAAAATTGAAGCGAAGAATAAAGGAGACGTAGATATGTATTTTGTGGAATTCTAAATTTCGCAAGCCGCCTATTACCAGGGAGGGGTTTTGAACCCGTTTTAATATCTTCATACCACTTAAACTACTGCTATGCGTTTAAAAACACTGCTGGGGCTGATGGTCCTTATTTTCTCGCTTTCCGTTCAATCACAGGATAAGAAAAAATGGGACGTTAATAATCCCGGGGGTCCCTATAAAGATGTTTCCTTTACTGTCAATGAAGGAACCTGGATGAACCTCGATCTTTCTCCGGATGGAAAAGAGATCGTATTCGATCTGCTCGGTGATATCTACATGATGCCCGCTGGGGGTGGTGAAGCAAGACTCCTGAAAGGCGGCCTCGCATTTGAAGTACAACCCAGGTTTAGCCCCGATGGCAGCAGGATCTTATTTACTTCCGACGCAGGTGGTGGAGATAATATCTGGATGATGAACCGGGATGGATCCAATCCCAAACAGATCACAAAAGAGAGTTTTCGATTATTGAATAATGCGGCCTGGACGCCCGATGGCCAATATATTATTGCGAAAAAGCATTTCACTTCAACCCGTTCATTGGGTGCCGGGGAAATGTGGATGTTTCATACAAGCGGCGGAGCGGGGCTACAACTGACAGTAAGAAAAAATGACCAGCAGGATGTGAATGAACCCACTGTATCACCCGATGGCCGTTATGTCTATTACAGCGAAGACATGTACCCTGGCGGCACATTCCAGTATAACAAAGACCCCAACAAACAGATCTTCGTTATTAAACGCTTTGACAGGGAAAAAGGAACATCTGAAACCGTTACCGGCGGACCGGGTGGTGCCGTGCGGCCACAAGTGTCACACGATGGAAAGCTCCTGGCATTTGTAAGAAGAGTAAGAACGCATTCTGTTTTATATCTCCGCAACCTGGAAACCGCAGAGGAATGGCCTGTATATGAAAACCTGAGCAAAGACCAGCAGGAAGCATGGTCGGTATTTGGTTTGTATACCGGTTATTCCTGGACACCTGATGATAAACAGATCGTCATCTGGGCCAACGGAAAGATCTGGCGCGTGGATTTGAATGGAGTAAACAAAGCCACGGAAATTCCCTTCACCACTAAAGTCAATCAAAGAATTTACGACGCCGTTCGATTTCAGCACGAGCTCAATCCGGCCACTTTCACAGCCAACGTTATAAGGAATGCCATTACCTCACCGGATGGGAAATGGCTGGTGTTTAATGCAGTGGGTTATTTATGGAAGAAGGAATTGCCAGCTGGCAAACCTCAACGCATTACCAGCAATGATGATCCGGGTTACAATGAAGCCGGTTTTGAATTCGAACCCAGTTTTTCTGATGATGGAAAATCGCTTGTATATGTAACATGGAATGATGAAAAGGCCGGCTCCATTTTTAAAATAAATATGCAGGCAGGAAGCAAACCGCAAAAGATAACCAGGGGAAAAGCAATTTACCGCATGCCCTCTTTTTCACCCGATGGCAAATGGATCGTATTCAGAAAGCAGGATGATGATGGAGTACTGGGGCCTGCCTTTACCGCCGAGCCCGGGATCTACAAAATGTCTTCCGATGGAAGCAATGAAGAATTGGTAACATCAAGAGGCGATCAGCCAAGATTCAATAAGAAGAGCGACCGTATTTTCTACCAGTCCGGAGGTGGAGCCAG
>DATINK010000016.1:0-11921 GCA_035474355.1 Chitinophagaceae bacterium
TAGTGACGGCCAAGGCAAGAGGCAGGATCAAAGATGCATTGAAGGAAGAAAAAAAAGGAGTAGCCGACGAAGGCAAATACACGTTGCAAAGAAAACTCGAGGGAATGGGCGCGGCTTTTTCAATTCATAATATTGATGAGCTGGTACAATTTTATAAGCTTCCTTCGCACCTGGATCTTTTTTACCAGATCGCCATCAAGAATATTGACCTGAAGGACCTGAAAGAGATCAAGGTAGTGGGAGATAAACTGGAGTTCCCCAAACCCATCAAGATCCCCCAGGAATCAAAATCAACCATTATTCCGCACCACCAGGTGATGGCGAGAAAAGATACAGAGCTGATCATCTTTGGGGAGAGCAGTGACAGGATCGTATATAACCTGGCCAATTGCTGCAAACCCATTCCTGGGGATGACGTATTTGGATTTATCACAACAGGAAAGGGATTGACCATTCATCGTACCAATTGTCCCAATGCCGCCAAACTGCTTTCCAATTACAGCCACCGCGTTGTAAAAACCAAGTGGGCCAAGAATAAAGAAATTTCATTCCTTACCGGGGTGAAGATCGTGGGACTGGATGATGTGGGAGTTGTGAATAAGATCACCAACCTGATTTCAGGCGAACTCAAAATAAATATCGCTGCCCTTACGATCGAAGCCAAAGAAGGACTGTTTCATGGAAATATCCGTCTTTATGTACATGACCGGGAAGAATTGGACGGGCTCGTACTTAGCCTGAATAATCTTCCGGGAATAGAATCCGTGGAACGCTACGATACCGAGGATATTCCATAAACGCTTAGAAATTCTCAACCATCTTCTTAAATCCAGATTTCAGGGACGTTTTTGGGGTTTTTACGCTCATAATCAGCCCTCTAAAATGACAGGGAAAAAAGGGATTTTGCTTATCTTGTTAACCTGTTCAACTGATGTGACCCTTCCGTATTAACCTTACGCTGTTATGCGACTGAAATGTTTGAGGCTGTTCGTAGCATTGAGTTGTTTGTTTGCAATATCCGGCACCCTGCCGGCTCAGAATTGTGTGCCTACGAACATTAACGGAGCCACTATCAACCTCGCTTGTAACCAGGTCTGCACCACAATTAGTTTCCCGATTCCGCATTTAAAATCATCTTCGGATTATACATTAGTGACGGTGCCTTATGTACCTTATCCTTATAACACACCCACCGGTTCAGAATACACGCCTTTATACGCAGATGATCAATACAGCAACCTGATCCCTTTGCCCTTTACGTTTTGTTTTTATGACTCGCTTTTCAATAATGTAGTGGTTGGATCAAATGGCCTGATGACCTTTGATGCAGCCAATGCCGGTTGTGCCAATTCATGGCCGATCACAACGACCATTCCTTTTGCAGGGGGAACGATTTGCAGCGCAGGTTCAACCTATTATCCCAAAGCAGCCATTATGGGTGCTTATTCAGACCTTGATCCGAGAATCGCAGGAACCACTCCTTTACCCAGTCCGCCGGAAAGAAAGATCCAGTGGGAAGTAACGGGAACCGCACCCTGCAGGAAATTTGTGGTGAGTTATTATCACGTAGGTGTTTTCGGTTCGGGTTGCGGACTAACTACTCCCAATACTTTACAAATGGTGATCCATGAATCTACAGGGATCATCGAAGTATTTATTGAGCAGAAAGCATGCCTTTCGACTACGAATGCAGGCCGTGCCATTCTCGGTATACAAAACTGGAGCAGGAATATGGCCATTGCTGCTCCCGGAAAAAATAATACAGCCTGGTCTGAGAATAATACTGGTTATCGGTTTATTCCTTCCGCCGGTGGATCCAGGTATGTGGTATCAGAAATGTATACAATGGGAGGATCACTCATTCGTACTGCCGATACAGCTACAACCACAGCAGGAATATTAGATCTTAGTTTTCCCAATATCTGTCCCCCGGGAGGAACTACTCAATACGTGGTGAAGACAACCTTTTCCTCCTGCAGCAATCCCGTTGACCAGTTGATCAGCTTTGATACGATCACGGTTAACAGGACCAACAGCCTGAATGCAACGGGAACAACTACGAATACTTCCTGCGGGCCGCCTTCCGGTACGATCGCCATCACAATGCCCGCTGGTGTTGGAACCCCTCCTTATTCTTATGTATTGGATGGAGGAATACCCCAGGTGACCGCAGCCACTAACTATACTTTTAATAATGTTTCGATGGGTCCCCATACGGTGGTTGTAACCGATGCATCATTGGGTTGTACCAGTACAGTTAATGTGACGGTTAATTTAACCACTGTTCTTTCTATCTCAACTAGTACAGCTGCTACTTCTTGTCCGGGTGTAAATGATGGTGGCGTTACGGTCACCACGGTGAATGGCACAGGCCCCTATTCATTTTCATTAGATGGAGGAGCTCCTCAATTTGGACCGATTCCTTTTACATTTAATAATGTGCCGGCAGGGAACCATACGGTGAGAGTTGTTGATCTCTCAAATGGTTGTTTGACTACACCGATCCCGGTAACAGTTGGTACAGGACCAGCCATCAATACCACAGTTAGCAAGACGGATGTTTTATGTAATGGAGGCAATACAGGAACGATCACCGTTACGCAACCGGCCGGAGTGCCTCCATTTCAATACTCTTTGAATGGAGTGACCTGGCAGCCTTCGAATGTATTCAATGGTCTTACTGCCGGCACCTACAATGTTTTTTACCAGGCGGGAAGCGGATGCCAGGGTTCACAAAGTATTACGATCTCCCAGCCTTCCGCTCTCTCTTCGGCACAATCTGCCATCGCTGCAGTTTGCAATGGCCAGAACAATGGTGTGATCACGGTGACGCCAGCAGGCGGAACAGGACCCTACCAATATTCCATCGATGGTGGCGTTAGCTGGCAGCCCGGCAACGCATTTAATGTGGGTGCGGGTAATTATAATGTGACGATCAGGGATAATAATAATTGTACACTGACCCAACCCGTTACTATTTCTCAACCTGCAATACTCTCTGCATCGGCTTCCACAACGGCTGCCAGTTGCAATGGAGGACCGGATGGATCCATCACAGTAACCGCATCAGGAGGCAACAGTAGTTATCAGTATTCAACAAACGGAACTACTTACCAGGCTTCCAATGTTTTCAATGTATTAGCAGGCAATTACACTGTAACAGTAAAAGATAATTTAGGGTGTACCACAACCGTGAATGCTACAGTGGGCCTGACCAGTAACCTGGCGTTTACTCCCATGACTGATGTAACCATTTGTGAAGGCACATCCACCGCACTGCAACTGATCTCTAATGCAAATGTTTATTCCTGGTCACCTTCTTCCAGTCTCAACAATAGTGCAGTTTTTAACCCGGTGGCCAATCCAACCACTACTACGCAGTATTATGTTACTGCCACCCTGGGCTCCTGCAGCCTGAATGATACAGTGATCGTAAATGTAAATCCCGCGCCTATTCCCAATGCGGGTTCAGACGGAGCGATCTGTTATGGACAAATATTCCAGTTACAGGGTTCGGGGGGAACTTCATTTTCCTGGGCTCCATCCACTTATTTGAACAGTACTAATATTCCTGACCCGGTTTCGATCCCGGACAGGACTATCACCTATACATTATCTGTTATAGATGCCAATGGATGCAGTTCATTGGTGAGTGATGATGTGGTCGTGGATGTTACCCAACCCATTCATGTAACCACCTTGCCTTATGATACGATCGGATACCCGGGAGATCAATTCCAGCTTTCAGCGATAGCTATAGCCACTTCATTTGTGTGGTCGCCTGCAACAGGACTGGATAATCCCAATATTGCCAATCCCATTGTAACCGTCCAGGATATCGGAGGGGATATGCTGTACCGGGTAACCGCTTCAACAGCTGCAGGCTGTAAAGGAGAAGGCTTTGTTCGGTTAAGGGTATACACGGGCCCGGATCTTTATGTACCCACCGGCTTTACACCCAACCAGGATGGATTGAATGATACATTCTTCCCCTTCCCCGTGGGTATTCAAAAGCTTAATTATTTCCGGGTCTATAACCGTTGGGGGCAATTGATCTATTTTACTTCCACACTCAGCCAGGGCTGGGATGGAAAATATGCAGGCAAGGACCAGGCCAGCGGCGCTTATGTATGGATGGTGCAGGGAGTTACGAAAGACGGTCGTATCATTACGAAGAAAGGAACGATTATGTTGATACGCTAATGAAATTTATATACTGTTTTTACGAAACAGGATATATTTCCTTTTTATTTTTGATAAGTTATTTTTGAATCGGCAGCAGCCAATACAACCCATCGATTCGCGTATCATTAAAGAGGATTCAGCAACATGGTAGATGTAATATTAGGGCTCCAGTGGGGCGATGAAGGAAAGGGTAAGATCGTTGACTATTTCGCAAAAGACTATGATGTCATAGCCCGCTTCCAGGGAGGACCCAATGCCGGCCATACATTGTATGTCAACGGAACCAAGGTCGTACTCCACCAGATTCCTTCAGGCGTATTTCATGAAGGATCGGTCAACCTGATCGGTAATGGGGTGGTCCTGGACCCGGTTACGCTTCGCAAAGAATGCCAGATCGCATCTTCCTTTGGTGTCGATCTTCAAAAAAATCTATTCATTGCAGACAGGACCCACCTGATCCTTCCTACACACCGCGCCCTGGATAAAGCGGCAGAATTGTCAAAAGGAAATGAAAAGATCGGGTCAACCCTCAAGGGCATCGGACCTACTTATATGGACAAGACCGGTCGCAATGGCCTGCGCGTGGGCGACCTGATCGATAAAAATTTTACAACCGCCTATATCAAACTCCGGCTGAAACACCAGCGCTTGCTGGATAATTATGGATTTCCGGAAGACATTACCTCCTGGGAAGAAGAATTTTTTGATGCCGTTGAATTTTTGAAAAAATTGAATATCGTCAACGGGGAATATTTTATCAACCAACAAATTAAGGCAGGAAAAAAAGTGCTGGCCGAAGGGGCGCAGGGAAGCATGCTGGACATTGATTTCGGAACCTTTCCTTATGTAACTTCTTCCAGTACGATCTCGGCGGGGGTTTGCAGCGGCTTAGGGTTGGCGCCACAACAGATCCGGGACGTCATCGGGGTTACAAAAGCATATTGTACCCGTGTGGGCAGTGGCCCTTTTCCCACAGAACAAGAGAATGCAACAGGAGAAAAATTAAGGGAAACCGGGAATGAATTTGGCGCGACTACCGGTAGGCCCAGACGATGTGGCTGGATCGACCTGGTGGCCCTGCAATATGCCTGTATGATCAATGGGGTGACAAAGATCGTGATGACCAAGGCGGATGTGCTGGATACTTTCAAAGAGCTTAAAGTTTGCACCGATTATAAATTGATGGGCACATTGACCCGGCAGATCCCCTTCCAGATGGAACGCCAGAAACCCGAACCTGTTTATAGGTCATTTGCGGGCTGGGATACAGATACAACGATGGCTAAACATTATAGTGAACTGCCGGCTACGATGAAGGCCTATGTCGATTTCATTAACCAGTACCTGGGAATCGACGTTCAATTCATTTCCAATGGCCCGGGCAGGGACCAGCTGATCCGGGTGGAAGAGGAGGCCCCGAATCAACAAAAAAATCATTTTAAAAATTTGGCGAATTAAAAACTTCGCCGAAATTTTACACCAAGTAATCCTTTAAGACTATGACATCAAAAGCTGGGAAGGATAAAAAATCCGTCGGTCCGCAGGACACTGCGAGAAAAACGAACTCCGCATCCGGGAAAGCGCAGGCTAAAGCCACTCCCAAATCCAAAAAGGAGGAGATAGATGATGTAGATGACGATGAAATGGAAGATGAAACGGAGGAGACAACAAAGAATAAGAAAGCCGGGAAACTTGCCGTATCCGGGAAAAAAGAAAAAGGCGACGATGATGACGACGGCCCTGATGTGGATGAACGTGATGACTGGGAGAAACCGGAAGAAGAAGAAGAATGGGACCCTGATTTTGAAGAATTCGACGTTCCTAAATCCAAGGGTAAGAAAAGCGGCACCGGAAAAGCAGCGGGAGAAGAAGAAGATTTCAAGTTAGAAGATGATGAATTCAAAGACCTCTTCAATGATAAAGGATACGACGAAGACGAGGAGGAAGATTACTGAAAGTTTTCCAATCCCTGCTATTGGTCACTATAAAGAGAAGGTGTTGAACTGGCTCAATCAGTTCGACACTTTTTGCTTTCTGGATAACCATGAATACGCGATCCCGCCTCATAGCTTTGAATGCCTTTGTGCCGCAGGTGTAGAGGATTCAATTGAGGTGAAGGGGGGCGTTGCACTGGACCTTTTACAGGCGTTCATTGACCGCTCCACGGATCGTTACCTGTTCGGCCACCTTGGCTACGATCTTAAAAATGAGATCGGGCAACTTAGTTCAACACATTCCGACCCGGTTGGTTTTCCTGATCTTTTTTTCTTTGAACCCCAAATACTCCTTTGGATGAATGATCAGGAGATCACGATCCAGGCGGATGATCCGCAAATTGTGTTCAACGAAATTAACCGCGGGAATAAAAAGAAATCAGGTGTTCCTTCATCTCCTCCCACTACAAAAAGCCGGTTTACAAAAGATGAATATATCTCGGTGATCAGGAAATTGAAAGAACATATCCTGCGGGGAGATTGTTATGAAATTAATTTCTGCCAGGAATTTTTCCTGGAAAAAATTACGATCGACCCGGTGGCTGCCTACCTGGATCTGAGTAAGATCTCACCCAACCCGTTTTCAGCCTTGTACCGGTTAAAAGATCAATGGCTGATTGGCGCCAGCCCGGAAAGATTTTTGAAAAAGGAGGGAAGTAAGATCATTTCCCAACCTATAAAAGGTACCAGCAAACGTGAAACCGGAGATAGAGTAAAAGATAATGCCCGCAAGGAAGAATTGCTGCAAAGCGCAAAGGACAGGGCGGAAAATGTAATGGTTGTCGACCTGGTAAGAAACGACCTGGCGAGGATCTGCAAAGAGGGAACCGTAAAAGTGGACGAATTATATGGGATCTATTCATTTCCCCAGGTACATCAAATGATCTCTACGGTAAGCGGTGACCTGGAAGAGGGGATCAGGTTTACAGATATGATCAGGGCCTGTTTCCCGATGGGATCCATGACAGGAGCTCCGAAAAAAAGAGTGATGGAGCTGATCGAGAAATATGAAAAGACAAAACGTGGATTATTTTCAGGCGCGCTGGGCTATATTTCACCGGATGGATTTGATTTCAATGTAGTGATCAGGAGCATGCTGTATAATTCAGCAACAGGTTATCTTTCTTTTCCCGCCGGTTCCGGTATTACTTTTTACAGCGACCCCGAGAAAGAATGGGAAGAATGCAGGATGAAGGCCGAAGCGATCCGGCATGTGCTGGAGAAAACCAGTTGATCAGGGCCGGTCATTCGTTGTGGGCTGCAGTAAAATACGCATACACTCTTCCAGGATCGTATATTTTTTCGCGATGAACAGGTCCATTTTATCGTCCGGCAAACGGAGATCATATTTTCCATTCAACCCGATCTGCTTATCAAAATCAGGGTTCATTGAATTAAACAATACAATATCGAAAGAGATCTGTTTGGCGATCACCAGTGAATTATACCTGCCTGTTATGGGTTGCATCTTCGTTCCCGGTATTTCCTTATTTGTGTTTTGAACAAGCAGGCGCTGACCGATCTCTTCTTTCGTGAAAGTGGTAACGCCCCCCTGTTTTTCCATGATATAATGGGTAGCGATGAATTTCTTGACATGGTTCCTGGATTCCAGCGGCAGGTATTTTTCCAGGCTCCAGAAATCATGACTGCCACTTTTCTTAATGGCATAATTCACATTACCCGGGCCGCCATTATAGGCAGCGATCACCAGTAACCAATCACCATAAAGTGCGAATAACTGGGTAAGATACCTGGATGCCGCATGCGTACTTTTAAAATAATCTGTTCTTTCATCATAAGTCCTGCCCACCCTCAATCCAAAATTCCTGGCTGTATTCGGCATGAATTGCCAGGGTCCAACCGCACCGGCCCATGAACGCACACTTGCTTTCAGGTGGGATTCAATTACGGCCAGGTATTTTAATTCTTTGGGTAAACCGTGCTGCGTGAGGATCTCATCCATCATATCGAAATAGGGTTTGCCCCAGCTCTTCATGTCTTCCATCGTCTTCCCGAATTTTTCGATATAGTCCTGTACAAAGCTGACGGCGTTTACATTTAATTCTTCGCTGTAGATCCCGTTTCCTATGGAGGGGGTGACAAACAGGTCTTTAAATCCCTGTTTTGGATCAATGATGATCTCAACAGAATCTTTTTTTCCGGTGGTATCAACCCACTTTATTTCCTGGGCCTGGTAATTTTCCCATCCTCTACCCGCAAAAGAAACAGGTACAAGGAAAAAGCAGAATATGCCCAGCGTGGATATTTTTTTGATAATGGTCAAAATGATCTATGCTGTCTTGTGAGAACCAAATTGTTGCATCAGTTGCCGGGAAGCATCCAGCAAAGTTAGCTCATCATGGCTGTTTGCCATTACCTGTAGCCCAAAAGGCATACCATTCTTGTGTGTAAAAAGAGGAAGGGAAATAGCGGGTATTCCCACCAGGTTGGCCATGACCGTATAAATATCTGCCAGGTACATGGCAATAGGATCTTTCATTTTTTCTCCCACCTTAAAAGCAGTGGAAGGTGATACAGGTAGGATGATGAAATCGTGTTTTGTAAAGATCTCTTTTGTTTTTTCGGTGAGCAATTTTCTTACTTTTTGGGCTCTTGTAAAATAAGCATCATAATAACCGGCACTCAATACAAAAGTTCCCAGCATGATCCTTCTCTTTACTTCTTTCCCAAACCCCTCGGATCGGTTTTGCTTATAAAATGCAGTAAGATCAGACTGCATTTTGGCAGCCTGGTAACCATACCTTATGCCATCATAACGGGAAAGATTAGAAGAAGCTTCGGCTGTACTGAGAACATAATACGCCGGTACAATATAATCGAGAAGATTAAATGCAACCGGGTTGACATCATGTCCCTTTGCTTTTAATTTTTCAGCCAACCCTTTGACGGTTGTACCGATCTCCGGGTCCAGCCCGGGATGGTTGAATGCGTCTTCAAAAAAAGCGAAGCGGTATTTTTTATCGCTTTCCGGTGCTATTGGTTGTAACACAGTTTGTATAACTGTACTGTCAAATGCATCGGGACCGGACATTACTTCCAGCATGAGCCTGATATCATCTACATCCTTTCCGAAAATCCCAATATTGTCAAATGAAGAAGCAAATGCAATCAAACCATACCTGGATATCCTGCCATAACCTGGTTTCAACCCAATGACTCCGCAGAAATCAGCCGGCTGTCTTACGGATCCACCGGTATCACTTCCCAGCGATACCATACATAGTTTAGCCTGTACTGCTACCGCGGATCCTCCCGACGATCCCCCCGGTACCCGGGTTTCATCGATGGCATTGCGAACCGGTCCGTATACAGAATTTTCATTGGTTGATCCCATTGCGAATTCATCACAGTTCGTATGGCCAATGATGATTGCCTCTTCATCCAGGAGCCGCTGGATCGCAGTGGCGGAATAAATAGATCTGAAATTTTCAAGCATCCGGGAAGATGCGGTAACAGGATGATCTTTATAACAGATCACGTCTTTGATCGCAACGACTATGCCATGAAGCCGGCCGGTTGCTGCACCGGTACTCCTCTTCTCATCCAGTTGCCGGGCTCTTGCCAGTGCTTCTTCGGAGTATACCTGGACAAATGCGTTGAGTCGTTGTTCGGATCGTATTCTTTGCAGGTAATATTCAACAGCCTGCACGCAGGTAACCTTTCCTTCTTTTAATTGGGCATGATAGTGTTCAATGGAACTGAACGAAAACAAAGGTCAAATCGATTTACGATGTACGATTTACGATTAGGAATTACGAAGTGCAAAAGAAGGGGAATCAGTGCTTATCAGTTGTGTTATCCTCGATCTCTCTCTTTACATTGTTCTTCGCATCGTTGAATTCACGAACACCTTTACCCAAACCACGCATCAACTCAGGGATCTTACGACCACCGAATAACAGTAATACAATGACCAGGATGATGATGATCTCATTCGTCCCCAGGACACCCAGCAAAGTAGGTTGAATCATAATACAGGAATTAAGAAATAAAGATACTCAATATTATTCTGCTGTTTCCGTAGCCATCCGTTTTTCGCGGATCCTGGCGCTTTTACCGCTCCGTTTGCGCTGGTAGTATAACTTGGCCCGGCGAACATGGCCCGTCTTGTTGATCTCGATCGAATCGATATTCGGAGAATAAATCGGAAAAACCCTTTCTACGCCTACCCCGTCGGAGATCTTCCTGACGGTAAAGCTGGCAGTATGGCCCGTACCCTGCTTTTTGATCACGTCCCCTTTAAAGGACTGGATCCTTTCCTTGTTGCCCTCGATGATCTTATAATTAACGGTAATATTATCACCGGGTTTAAACGCAGGAAAGTCCTTTTTGCCGGTAAGTTGCTCGTGTACGTATGCGATCGGGTTCATAAAAACTCTTTTTAGATAGGGGACGCAAAGGTAAGGAAAACCAGCCTATCGGGCAACATTAACGGCACGTTTCTCCCGTATAACGGTCACCTTGATCTGCCCAGGAAAGGTCATTTCAGTCTGTATTTTCTGGGCAATATCAAAGGATAGTTTCTCTGAATCCTGGTCGGTGACCCTATCGGCTTCCACGATGACCCTTAATTCCCGGCCGGCCTGGATAGCATAGGCTTTTTCAACCCCGGTATAGGTCATGGCCAGGTTTTCCAGGTCCTTGATCCTTTGCAGGTATTGCTGCATGATCTCCCGGCGGGCTCCGGGTCTTGCCCCGCTGATCGCGTCGCATGCCTGAACAATGGGAGAGATCACATATTGCATTTCCATTTCATCGTGATGGGCACCGATGGCATTGATCACCGCAGGGTTCTCACCATATTTTTCGGCAAGCTTGGCACCTAATAAAGCATGACTCAATTCAGTTTCTTCATCAGGAACCTTTCCGATATCATGCAACAATCCTGCCCGTTTGGCGAGCTTGGCATTCAATCCAAGTTCTGCAGCCATGATGCCACAGAGATTGGCCGTCTCGCGACTATGCATTAAAAGATTTTGTCCATAAGAAGAACGGAATCTCATCCGGCCTACCATTCTCACCAGTTCTTTGTGTAATCCATGAATGCCTAACTCGATCACTGTTCTTTCACCGATCTCCATGACCTGTTCTTCGATCTGCTTGCGTGTTTTTTCAACTACTTCTTCAATACGTGCAGGATGGATCCTTCCGTCTGTGACCAGGCGCGTTAAACTCAATCTTGCGATCTCCCGCCGCAAAGGATCAAAAGAAGAAAGTATGATGGCTTCAGGGGTATCATCTACAATAAGATCCACACCGGTAGCGGCTTCTATAGCACGAATATTCCTTCCTTCCCGACCGATGATCTGGCCCTTGATCTCATCACTTTCAAGATTAAATACGGTAATGGAATTTTCGATCGCCTGTTCGGCAGCTGTTCGCTGTATGGTTTGAATGATGATCTTGCGGGCTTCTTTATTGGCTTTACCCTTTGCTTCATCTATGATCTCCTGCTGGATTCCCACAGCCTGGGTACGTGCTTCATTCCTTAAACTTTCGATCAATTGTGCTTTGGCTTCTTCAGCGGAAAGAGCGGAGATCTTTTCCAGCCGGCGGATATGTTCTTCCTGGTGTTTTTCAAGTTCGGTTCGCTTGATATTGACCAGTTCGATCTGGCGATTCAGGTTTTCCTTGATGGCTTCATTTTCTTTGATCTGCCGGTCAAGATTACTTTCTTTTTGATTGATGGATTGTTCCTTCTGGCGGATCCTGCTTTCTGCC
>DATINK010000017.1:0-5814 GCA_035474355.1 Chitinophagaceae bacterium
ATCAATAATTCCCCCAACTCTTTATTCACGTTTTTCCGAAAACTCTTTTCCATCCAATTCAGCAGATCTTCCTTTGATACTACCTGCTTATTTTCATTTTTCATCCTGCCAAGTATCATTTCGCTGCTCACGCCCGGTATCGGTAATTCCCTGGCGGGATAAATGGGCAGCAAAATGGTCTCATCGGCCAGGTCCAGCACGGCTGCAAAGCCTTCCGCGAGATCGCGGGTCCGGCTATACAGGTGTGGTTGAAAGATCACTGTACATTTCCTGTCCCTGAACAATGACCTGGCTCCTGTTATCAATGCTCTCAGTTCTTCGGGGTGATGTGCATAGTCATCTATAAAGACCAGGCGGTCGTTCCTGATGATATACTCAAATCTTCTTTTTACTCCCCTGAAAGAACTAACAGCATCCCGGATCTTTTGATCGTCTATATCCAGTTCTGCGGCAGTTGCCATGGCGGCGACAGCATTCTCCACATTATGCATGCCACCCATGTTCAGTGTAATATTTTCAATGAGCTTTTCCCTGATCACCACATCAAAAGCATATCCCCCATTCTGCATTCTTATATTCTTCGCATAAGTATCAGCACTTTCATTCTGCAGGCTGTACATCATTTCCTTTCCATTTGCCAGTTCCGCTCCTCTTTTTAATCCAAATCGTTTGATCAGCTTTCCGCCGGGTTTCAGCCGCTTGCTGAATTCAATAAATGCTTCCTCCATCGCCGAAGCCGTACCATATATATCCAGGTGGTCGGCATCCATCGCGGTGATGATGGCGATATCCGGACTTAATTTCAAAAAGCTTCTGTCATATTCATCGGCCTCTACTACACAAACATTTTTTTCATTGCCCCCCGCAGGGGCCTGTGGCCAGAAATTGGTATTGTAGTTGACCGAAATACCTCCCAGGAATGCATTGCAACCAAAACCGCTGTCCCGCAGGATATGTGCGATCATGGTCGTGATCGTCGTCTTGCCATGCGTTCCGGCAATACAGATATTAAAAGAACTTTCCGTGATCCATTGCAACACTTCACTCCGCTTCATTAGTTTATATCCCTTTTCCCGGCAATAGGCCCATTCCTTGTGGTCATTCGGAATAGCGGGTGTATAAACTACCAGCTCAACCTTATCAGGAACTAATCCGGGATTGTCATCATAATGAACCTTCATCCCTTCCTGTATCAATTCCTTTGTCAAAGAAGTTTCTGTCTTATCGTATCCGCTCACCTGAGCACCTTTCGAATGAAAGAACCTGGCCAATGCGCTCATCCCGATCCCCCCGATCCCGATAAAGTGAATGATCCGCGGGACCTTACCCCCCGGCCCCCTAAAGGGGGTAATTCGATTCAAATTCATTTGTCATGATCTTATTCAACTTTTATTATTGTATCGGTTTCATGATCTCTGTTGCGATCCTCCTGTCCGCATCCTTTATGGCCAACACCCCGATATTCCTTTTCAATTCCTGTTGCCTTGATTCATCTTTTGCCAGCATAACCACAGCAGGTACGAGTTTTTCCATGACTTCACTGTCTTTGATCATTTCAGCGGCCTGTTTATTCACCAACAGTTTAGCATTGGCCGTCTGGTGGTCTTCAGCTGCAAACGGGTAGGGAACAAAGACCACCGGTTTTTCTGCCACACATAATTCAGCAACGGTCATGGCTCCTGCTCTTGCTACTACCAGGTCAGCGGCTGCATAAGCAAATTCCATCTGCCCGATGAAATCATTTACCCAAACGGAAGACCTGCCTTTCGTTTTTTCCCGGGCAACTCCTATATAGTTTTTCCCGGTTTGCCAGATCAGTCGCAAGCCCGCCTTATTTACTATTTCATCCAATCCACCAGCGATCGCTTCATTGATCGACTTGGCACCCAGGCTCCCACCCATCACTAACAGGGTCTTTTTGTTTTCATCCAGTGAAAAGAACTTTTCAGCTTCGGTTCGCTTCACCGTCGAAAATGAAATGCTTTCCCTCACCGGGTTACCTGTTACCATGATCTTTTCTGCCGGAAAAAATTTTTCCATGCCTGTGGTACCGGTAAAGATCTTCGTCGCTTTTTTCCCCAGCAGGATATTCGATTTGCCGGCAAAAGAATTTGATTCCAGTATATAACTGGGAATTCCTTTTGCCTGCGCTGTTCTCAAAACAGGGAAACTCGAATAACCTCCGACGCCAATGACTGCATCCGGTTTGAATTTTTTCATGATCGACCCTACCTGGAATAAACTTCTTACCAGCTTGAAAGGAAGCCCGATATTCTTTATCAAAGAGCTCCGGTTAAACCCGGATATGTTCAATCCTTTTATTTCAAATCCTGCCTGCGGTACTTTTTCCATTTCCATCCTCCCTTTTGCGCCAACGAACAGGATCACGGTGTTGCTATCCATTTTTCGTAGCGCATTGGCGATCGCGATCGCCGGGAAAATATGTCCGCCAGTTCCGCCGCCTGCTATAATGATTCGCTTGCTCATCCTTATTGATGACGCCTTTGCAGGCTTCAAATATTGTTAAGCCCATAGAGGCTCCGGTCCTTCTTTTTCATCTGTCTTTCCTTCCAGCTGCTCCACATTTCTCGCAACACTTAATATGATACCTATCGCCAGGCAGGTAAATATGAAACTCGTTCCGCCCATACTCACCAAGGGAAGTGTAACTCCGGTAACGGGGAAAAGATTCACCGTCACCGCCATATTGGCCACGGCCTGGATCACGAGTGTAAAACTTAATCCCAATGCCAGGAATGCCCCAAAGGCAAAAGGGCATCGTTTGTAAATCCTGATGCATCGATAAAGGAATACCAGGTAAATGAACATGATAAAGAATCCACCTGCCAACCCGTACTCTTCTATGATGATCGCGAAAATGAAATCATTGTAAGCCTGGGGCAGGTAATCACGGGTAGTGCTGTTACCCGGCCCCACACCCAGGATGCCTCCTTTAGCAATAGCGATCTTTGCCTGGTTCACCTGGTAAGCTTCATCATTACTCGCTTCCTTACCTCCATATATAAATGTTTCCATCCGGCCGATCCAGGTATCCACTCTTCCGAATAAACCGGAACTTGTTTTTTTGTCAAGAACGAGTTCATCTCCTTTATGATTTTTATGCCTGATCACCGCTGCCATCACCAGGAAAAGAATGGGCAGGAGGCAAACGCCGATCGTGAGGAGGATATGTTTTACCCTGACGCGGCCAATAAATAAAAGCATCAGGCAGCTTGCGCCTAATAATAATGCAGTTGAAAGATTCGCAGGAGCGATCAATAAACATGTTATCAGTACAGGAATGATCACCGGGAGAAATCCCTTTTTAAAATCTTTGATCACGTCCTGCTTTTTACTCAATAGCCTGGCCAGGTAAGTGAAGAGACAAAGTTTGGCAAGATCCGAGGTCTGTAACGTCATGTTGATCAATGGAAGCCTGATCCAGCGACTGCCCTCATTCATACGTACACCAAAGAATAATGTATAGATAAGTAGCGGAATGGATACCAGGAATACGATCGTAGCAGCCCGGGAATAAAAAGTATAATTGACCAGGTGGGCAAAATAAACGACCATGATACCCGCCCCGATGAATGCGATCTGTTTGAAAAGATAGATCTCCGTATTTCCCCTGTAATTCTTGTAAGCCAGTGAACCCGTTGCACTGTAAACGGCTAACAGGGAAACCAGTACTAATAATATGACCAGCGCCCAGATCACTTTATCTCCCTTTGTCTTTTTTAAAAGATTGGCGGAATTGAAAGCACCCAGGTCACCGAATCGTATGTCTTTCGCGAAATTCATATTTATAATTCTTTCACTGCTTTTTTAAATTGATTGCCCCTGTCTTCATAATTCATGAACAGGTCAAAACTGGCACAGGCCGGGCTCAGCAATACCACATCCCCCTTGGTGGCAAAATGAAATGCCGCATGCACCGCTTCATTCGCCCCACCCGTATTCACGATCGTGCTCACTGTATTTCCAAATGCCTCATGAATCTTCCGGTTATCCGTACCGAGACAGATGATCGCTTTGACTTTTTCTTTTACGAGGTCTGCGATCAATGAATAATCATTCCCTTTGTCCACCCCACCCAGGATCAGGATCGTGGGTTTTGTCATGCTCTCCAGCGCATACCAGGTAGAGTTCACATTGGTGGCCTTGCTATCATTGATAAACTCAACGTTACGGATCGTGGCGACCGGTTCCATCCTGTGTTCCAGGCTCTGGAAATTTTTTACCGCGTCGCGGATCTTTTCTTTACGGATGATCATGGTTGCTCCAGCCAGGTAGGCCGCCATTGTATTATATTGATTATGTTTTCCTTTCAGGGCAAAATCATATACGCTCATTGTGGAATAATCATTTCCAACCCGCACATACATATCCCCGTCTTTGATAAAAGCTCCGTTTGGTACTTCTCTTTTCATAGTAATTGGCAGTTGGTTTGATTGAATATTGGTCCCGGTTAATTCCGGGTGATTGATATATTTCATAGTTACTTCATCGTCGGCGCAGTAGATGAAATGATCACCTCGCTGCTGGTTCATCGCGATCCGGAATTTGCTCCGGATGTATTTTTCAAAATCATAGTCGTACCGGTCCAGGTGATCTTCAGTGATATTGGTCAGTATGGCCACATCGGGCCTGAACCCCACAATATCATCCAGCTGGAAACTGCTGATCTCCGCTACGTACAGGGGTTTGGGATCGATCGCTACCTGTCTTGCAAAAGAGAAACCGATATTTCCCACTAAGGCGCTGTCGAGTCCTCCCGCCAAACAGATATGTTGTGTCATAGCTGCCGTAGTGGTCTTACCGTTACTCCCTGTGATAGCGATGATCTTACTTTCACCTTTGAAACGGAATGCGAATTCCACTTCACTGATCAACGGAATTCCTTTTTGCCGGATCTTTTTCACCATCTCCGCTTTTTCAGGAATGCCCGGGCTCTTGATCACTTCTTCCGCATCCAGGATCTTTTTCTCATCATGTCCTCCCTCCTCAAATTCGATCCCTGCATGTTTCAATTCATCGCGATGAATTTCTTTCAAAGAACTTTGATCGGAAACGAATACCGGGTGTCCTTTTCTCTTTGCAAGCAGCGCAGCCCCTGTGCCGCTTTCTCCACCACCCAGTATGACTATTCGTTTACCCATGTTTGACCCCGGGGGCATCGGGCCTTTTCACCCCGGTACGGATCGTTTTCATTTCTTCACAGGCGCACAACTCTCGTTGCGCGATGTACGGAAGGCGGTTCTTCACAAGCATCAGTTTCGACAACTGCACCACAATATCATTAGGTCCCTATTTGCCAGGACCAGGCATGTTTTCTTTAGGAGCAGGATAGCCTTGGTTTTTCAATCATATCTTAATACAGCCCACCGTTTCAACGGTGGGTTCATGGAATCCGGATCTTTTCTCTATTCCCACGGTTTCAACCGTGGGCTTTATTCTACCTGAGCTTCAGCGTAACTATACTCAGCAATACCAACAATACTGTCACGATCCAAAACCTGGTTACGATCTTCGCTTCATGTAAACCTTTTTTCTGAAAGTGATGATGAAGCGGGCTCATCAAAAAGATCCGCCTGCCTTCACCATACTTTCGTCTTGTATATTTGAAATACCCGACCTGTAACATCACACTCAGGTTCTCTACCAGGAAAACACCACAGAAGATCGGTATCAGTAATTCTTTATGTACGATGATCGCCAATGCCGCAATGATGCCACCCAATGTCAGGCTCCCCGTATCACCCATGAATACCTGGGCAGGATAAGAATTGAACCATAAAAACCCAATGCTGG
>DATINK010000018.1:0-1553 GCA_035474355.1 Chitinophagaceae bacterium
TTTAAGGTTAAACCTCTTGGCTAAAACTAACCGCATCTGGCTGACCGGCATGAAATAACTCTTGGCAGAGGATGCGCCCCTGAACCAGAAAGC
Organism: Chitinophagaceae bacterium; assembly: GCA_035474355.1. GTDB lineage: Bacteria > Bacteroidota > Bacteroidia > Chitinophagales > Chitinophagaceae > DATINK01. The sequence goes on from DATINK010000018.1 coordinate 94, forward strand.
CGATCCCAGCATATTGGCGCTCAGATTCCAGTTTTCATTGCCATAGCCTATCGCCGATTTAAAGATGACTACAGGACTGATAGATGATTTTTTGGTCTTTGCATTATCCGTTTCCTCAGTGAGGGAGGTAAAGTCAAGGTTGCCGACAGCAGACCCCATGATAAAGAAATGCTTATCTATTACCAGGGTATAGGCGGCTCCGGCGCCAATACCAACAGTAAAAGCAGTCAATTCATCAATATCATCCTGCGGAAATCCACCGATAAGGGTTAGCGGCACCAGGGGTTCATCACCCGCAATACTCACATAATAAGCTTCCGCGCCATACAGCCATGTACCGGCAGATCTTTTTTGCCATTCAGTTTGAGAGATAGCTGCTTTATAAGAGAATTGTTTTTTATTGGTAACCTGGTATGCAGAAATACCATAAGCATGAATGGATATATCATCGCGGTAATAATAAGACATCTGGTTGATAGATCCATAACCCTTCGGGTGTATATAAAACCCTTCCGGTCGCATCACCAGCAGATCGATGGCCCACTTGCGGGGGAAAAGATGAATTTGCAGGTTCAACCCTTTCGTTTTTCCTTTATCATTGTCATTATTCAGGAATTTAAAACCGTATCCAACGTTGAAGCCAATACCCATGTAAGAAAAACCTACACCCAGGTTCAATTTTGTATTCGCACGGTATTGGATGTCATCCACCGTCCCATCCGAGGGTATTGTGAAATGCGAGAATTTTTGGGATAATAACAAGCGTAGGGTTAATCTGTCGTTGACTTTTTCATAATATACCGGGTCATTTTGTACGGCGCCATTGTTTTTCTGTGCCCGCATCTCCAGCGGTTGAGTGCTGAATAGGATGACCAATACCGGATAACATATAACCCGTAAGCGGAATTTTTTCATTCGTGTGGTTTAAGGTTTCTGAAACTGCCGTTCAGTAAGAGGAAAGTGGCGCCCAATGTAATTGTATGCCAGAAAATAAACAAGTTTTTAATGATTTGACTTAACACTGTTTCCCATAAAAAGCAGTTATCTTTGCGCCGCTATGACAACAGAAAAATTACAGGAAATGAGGTCCCGCCTGGCTGGACTAAGGAGGTTTCTTTGACCTGGAGAACCGACGATATAAAATTGAAGAAGAAAAACAACTCACGCTGAGCCCAGGCTTTTGGGATGATAACAAAAGAGCCACGGAAATTCTCAAGAACATCAAACAAAATGAATATTGGGTGAAACTCTACGAGCAGGTAGAATCATCTGTTGAAGATTTCGCAGTACTCTTTGATTTCTGGAAAGCAGGAGATGCCACGGAAGAAGAGACGAAACAGGCTTATGACAAATCCATCTTGCTACTTGACGAAGCGGAATTCAAAGCCACGTTAAACGAACCCGAGGATGAATTACCGGCCGTCCTGCAGATCAATAGCGGTGCGGGTGGCACAGAAAGC
>DATINK010000019.1:0-5108 GCA_035474355.1 Chitinophagaceae bacterium
AATGGGGGAACGATGAACTGTGAAGGTTTTTTTCATATCATTTTCCGGAACACGCCGACGCCACAAAGCGCCATGCAGAAACTGACAACAACAAAAGTTGTTTCTCTTCTTTTTACTGGTAATAATAAACGTGAAACTAAAATTGAATTAAACCCCGAACAACAGCTCTTGTTTATGCAGGTTGCAGGCTGCCTGCTCACGGAAGCCAAAGCGATCATCAAATAATCTTTCGCAGCTCAGATTACCTGAAATAACTAGCTAACGTATAATAAACTTTATCTCTCAATCTCCAGAAGACCTGGCCATTGATCTCGCCGGGATCTTTGTCAGACGGGCTATGCAGTAATACCCCCTCCGCATCATGGGATTGAACTTCGTCGAAATAAATGATCGAAAGATATCTTTCTCTTTTCAGGAAGGAGCGGAGATTGGGATTACGGATCGATAAATAAATTACATGATTCCGGGTCTTGTGGGGATAATATTCCAGTTTATTGACCCAGTTGCAATGCATCTCCCGCATGGAACTGATCAGGTTCATGACCTCTATCGTATTGAACCGGAATTTATCCAGGGTATCCAGCAATCGGGGTTCATTGACCAGGAATTTATAGATATACCTGAATGTATCGGAATTGATCTCCAGGGAAAAAGTATTGAATTGCCTGTCTAAGAATACGATGGAGAAAGGCCGCTCCGGGTTTAATTTTTTGTATTGCTCCTGTATCTTTCCCAATTTCTCTTCATTTTCATTAAAAAATTTCGTGCTGAAATTGCTGAAATCCTTCATGGATCTGCAGGAGAATAAAATGCAGGAAACAAAAAGCAGCAGGACGATATGAAGAGGGAGACGGGCCATATCATTAGCGAAGCGTGCAATGAGTTACCCCAAAAGTGATCTTGCGGATAAAGGAAGCACTTAGTTCCTGGACAGATATGCGGCCATAATCCCAATAAGTGAGGCGATACCGGTTGTCAACCCTGGTCATACTCAGTAACACAAGGAAATGGGTGGGTACATCTACCCGGCTGGCCGTATTATCCTTGATCTTGTAAAGTTTCCTGTTATTGACATACATAAATAAAGTACCTGTTTGAAGTTTTTCCTCCAGGTAAAGGATCATATCCTTGATGGCGGGCCGTAAGAAATCAAATCCCTTTGCTTTTACTTTCATCGGAAAAAGTTGCCGGATCATCCGGTTGAACTTTGAAAAATTAGTAGCCGCACATAGATTGTTTTCATCTCCGGGGTCGAATTGTTTATTAAAAACATTCAGGTATCCCTTGAATCTGTCCGCCAGGCATAAAAACCAAACCTGGTTAGCCGGGGCAATATCCAGGAATCCTTTATTCTTCAATAATCCGGCAACGTTTCTGACCTCATCTCCCGGCTCAAAATTTACTTTACCCAGTCTGGCTTTTCCATTTTTATATAATTCAAACATAAACTGGACAAATCCAAGCGGATCATAATGAAAGGGGATATAAGTCAGGGCTGCATAAGAACAAAAGTTGGTGACCTTTCCTTCATAGATCCGGAGTGGTTGCCGGATATCACCTTCCAGGTCCTTTGTAAATTCTTTGGGATCGACATGTGGCCAGAATTCACTTTGTGGCAGGGAACTCATGGCGGATATATATATGAGTGCTTCCTGCCTTTTAGAAAAAGCGGCGGAATCCGTCCATTCAGTACCCATCAGGGAAACTGAAATGAGGATGGATGGGACCAATGCCCGGAATCTTTTGTGAATGCGGTTCATTTGCTGGGAATAATAACTTGACAGGGCGCAGCAGCCACCTTAAGCATTAAATATAAAAAAATTATAGGTAAATAGGTAATTACCTCAACTCCCTAAGCAGGAGTGAAAAATGTATTAACCTTTTTCTTCTTCAAGTACATCCCAGGGCGTGGCCTTTTTCTTTTTAGATTTTTCTGTAAGTATCTCTTCCTTATCTATATGAAGCTCTTTTACGACCTCGCTACCTACATCTGCATTACGGATATCTTCATCTGTGATCACGTCGTTTTTGTCGTTAATATGTTTACGCACCTTTTCCTTCAGGGATTGTTTTTTCCCTGAAACGGGGGTTTGTTTATCCTTCTTTTTTTCTTCCTTCATAAATAGCGTTTACTGTATATTGAAAAATGTATGCCAGAAAAGGGCTGTGAAAATAGGGCTAATAGCTAACTTTAAGTATTAAAAGAACTTCTATGCGTAAAATGCTCCCTCTTTTGCTGAGTTCTTGTTTAAGTCTTGGCTTTCTCAATGCTCAACAAACCCAAAAACCCCCCATTCACGGCAAAAACTGGATGGCAGTAACGGGTAAACCATTGGCTGCCACAGCGGGATCGATGATCTTTCAAAAAGGGGGAAATGCGGTAGATGCGGCTTGCGCCATGCTGGCGGCTACCTGTACCATGTGGGATGTATTGAGCTGGGGAGGGGAAACGCAGGCACTAATCTATAATCCCAAAACCGGGAAAGTCATTGGGATCAATGCCCTCGGGATCGCTCCTACGGGTGCGACCCCCGAATTCTTTAAGAACAAGGGAATGAATTTCCCGCCTGAATATGGTCCCCTGGCGGCCGTGACCCCCGGAACCCCGGGCGGACTTTGCACCATGCTGGCCGAATATGGTACGATGAGTTTAAAAGATGTGCTCTCACCGGCCATGCAAATGGCGGATGGTTATCCAATGGAAGCACAAACAGCGAATAGCATTGAAAGAAATAAAGCCCGGATCAAAGAATGGCCCTATTCAAAATCGGTTTTTCTGACGCACCCCGGGCAGAGCAGGGAAGCGCCGGAAGCAGGTGAAGTTTTTAAACAAGCAGAACTTTTACAAACCCTTCAAAAGATGGTGGATGCCGAACAGGAGGCATTGAAAAAAGGAAAGAACCGTAAAGAAGCGATCTATGCAGCCTATGATCGGTTCTATAAAGGAGATATCGCCAAAGAATTTGTAAGAGGTTGCCAGGAGCAGGGTGGATTGATCACGATGGAAGACCTGGCAAAATGGAAAGTGATTCAGGAAGAACCGATGAAAGTAAATTATAAAGGCATCGACGTTTATAAATTGTCACAATGGACACAGGGTCCTGCGATGTTACAGGCATTGAATATCCTCGAGAACTTCGACCTGAAAGCCATGGGATTTAATTCAACCCGTTATATCCATACGGTTTACCAGGCAATGAGTATGGCATTTGCGGATCGTGATTTTTATTATGGAGATCCTTATTTCCCACCGGAAGAACCCATAAAAGGATTGCTTTCGAAAGAATATGCAAAGGAAAGGGCCAAACAGATCAATTTGGAAATGAATGATCCTAAGATAGGTCCCGGCGATCCCTATCCATTTGAAAACAAGACCAACCCCTTTAAAGAAACCATGAAGCAACGTGGATTCATTGCCGGATCTTCTTTACCGGTTACAAGTGAATATTTGGATCGCATGTGGCGCGGCACAACTTCTGTTGAAGCTGCTGATAAAGAAGGTTGGGTGGTATCCATTACACCCAGTGGAGGATGGGTACCGGCTTGTATTGCCGGACATACCGGTGTGGGAATGAGCCAGCGCATGCAAAGTTTTGTACTCGACGCTTCTATGAATCCTTTTAATGTAGTGGAACCGGGAAAAAGGCCACGTGTGACATTAACGCCAACCCTGGCCATGAAAGATGGCAAACCCTTTTTATCATTTGCCGTGCAGGGAGGGGATACACAAGATCAAAACCTCTTGCAATTTTTCCTGGACATGGTTGAATTCGGCATGACGGTGCAGGAAGCAGTGGAGGCGCCCAATATCAATACCGATCAATTATGGCTGACACTGGGAGGAACTAAAATGGAAGACCGGAAACCCAAACCCGGTTCTATTCTATTACAAAATGAAACGCCTGCCTGGATAAGAAAAGAATTACAGGATATGGGTTACAAACTTCGTTTTGATGACCGCACTTCAGGACCGATCAATGCTATTTATTTTGACTGGAAGCACGGAACTTTCTGGGGCGGCTCCAGCAACCATGGAGAGGATTATGGCATCGGCTGGTAAAGAATGGTAACCGCTAATAAAAATAACTTCACACGCTGTGCTGGCTTTTTCATTTGCACATGCTTCCTTATTTCCTGCAGTACACAAAGAAAGATCATGGAACCATTGCGACAAAAGATCGTTGCTGAATTATCCAAAGAAAAAGGGGTCTTCGCCGTAGTATTCAAAGAGATTGACGGCAGGCATGAGATCAGGATCAATGATACATTGACCTATCATGCCGCCAGCACGATGAAAACACCCGTGATGGCAGAAGTCTACAGGGAAGTTGCTGAAGGGAAGATCCGTCTTGACGACCCGGTTCTGTTAAAAAATGAATTCAAAAGCCTGGTGGATGGAAGTCCTTACAGTCTTGATTCCACAGATGACAGCGAAACCGATTTATACAAACACCTTGGCGAAACAAGACCCGTAAAAGAATTATTATTCAAAATGATCGCGGTCAGCAGTAATTTTTCCACCAACCTGATCATGGAAAAAGTGGGCGCAAAAAATGTTACCTGTTATATGGAAGGGCTGGGCGCTACAGGTATCCATGTGCTCAGGGGTGTGGAAGACGGAAAAGCTTTTGCTCTGGGAATGAATAATACAGTTACGGCCAGGGGCCTGGCAGTTCTATTTGAAAAACTCGGCCTGTATAAAATTGGTGACAAAGCCACTTCCACCGCGATGCTTGATATCTTATCAGCGCAGCATTTCAGTGAGATCATTCCAGCCGGTTGTCCGCCCGGTACCAAAGTGGCGCATAAAACCGGGTCAATTACAGGAGTACAACACGATTCAGGAATTGTTTATATGCCCGATGGCCGCAAATATGTATTGGTGATCTTATCTAAAAACCTGGAGGATGAAAAATCAGCCATTCCCGCTATGGCCAGGGTTTCTAAAATGATCTGGGATTATATGTCAGCTGCGAAATGATCAATGTCGTTTAAAATACTGCACTTCCTGTTCATGCTTTTTGGCTGCAGCCAGCGACGAAAAGGTCCCCAGGTTCCTTCTTTTATTTGTTTTTGGATTTTTCTTCCGGGAATACAACCTGTACTTC
>DATINK010000020.1:0-6066 GCA_035474355.1 Chitinophagaceae bacterium
GCATCTGGCAATTCAGATGCGATAAACTCAATCAATCTTATACAGAAGGTGTCCGTTACGCAACAGGACTGAGAAATGTAGTAGGACTTGACTGGAGCACCCGGCAGAACGCACTCTATGCCATGCAGCATGGCAGGGATCAGCTTTCAGGACTTTATCCCGGCATGTATAATGATGAACAAAATGCAGAGTTGCCTGCGGAAGAATTTTTCAAGATCAAAAAAGGGGAGGACTATGGCTGGCCTTATTGTTATTATGATCCCTTCCAGGCTAAAAAAATCCTGGCGCCGGAATATGGAGGTGATGGAAAGAAGCAAACCCGTTGTGCCGATAAAGGCAAACCGATCATGGCATTCCCTGCACACTGGGCACCCAATGCTTTGTTATTCTATACAGGAGATATGTTCCCTCATCATTTCAAGAATGGATTCTTTATTGCATTTCACGGATCCTGGAACCGCGCTCCGCTTCGCCAGAACGGTTACTTTGTAGTGTATGTCCCATTCACGCATGGAAAACCGGATGGCCGTTATGAGATCTTCGCCAATGGTTTCATGGGAAAAGAATTTATACTGGGTCCCAACCAGGCGAAATACCGTTGCTGCGGACTGGCGCAGGGTCCCGACGGTGCTTTGTATATCTCCGATGATAAAGTGGGAAAGATCTGGAAGATCGTCTATACGGGTAAATAACTATTCCCCCTTCTCTTATTGCTTCTCCTTTTCAAATTCCCTGAAATACGCTTCGGTGAAGTTGATGATAATGCTGTGGTAAAACCGGATCAGCAAGTTTACTTTTTGACGGATGCGGGGATATTTATCTACGATGTTCCAAAACCCGGGATTCGGGCTAAAAAGATTTTGAGCGATCGTGTTGATATCATTTTCAATATCCGAATGAGCATATTGTGTAAGAAATCCTTGTTGAGCCAGTGCCGTATCCAGTTCCTGCGAAGCTTCATTTTTACGGATCGCACCTACGCCTGCTTCCGGATCTGTATAACCGGAACCGGGGAGGTTTGCCTTCGTCCAGCTTGAGGTGTCGAGCAGCCAGCCGTAATTATTAAATAAAATACTTGAAAACTCATGATGAATGCTTTGCTCGATGAAACGGTCAGTATAGCCCAGGGACTTCCCGTTATCACTGATGAATAATGCATCCCGGGTATAGGTTCCTCCGAAACCGACATTAAAAAATTTCTCAGAGCGAAGGAAATAAATCGTTTTCAGGTTCATGTACAATAGCGGGGAAGGATATTTATTCAGTGCTTTGGCTGTAATCAATTTACAGCGGGCGATTTCAGTGGTATCAATCGATTCTCCTTTGGCCAATACGGAGCCGGCCTGCCAGCTCTCAGGGAATACGGAGGGATCAAATTTGAAAACCACTCTCACACGCTGGATCAGCGTATCAGCGGGAGTGTTTGCATCGGCCCTGTTGATCAGCAGCATGCAAAATAAAAATGTACTAAATCTGGTCATGGATTAAATTGAAAAAGAATTAGCAAATATTGGTATTTACTTTTATATTTGTTAAGCAATGAACAATCAAAAAACAAATAAACTGTGGTGGTGGCTTACAAACGCTGAACGGGGTTCGTAATGCAATCAACTTGTTTATTTAACATATTCAACCCCGACTCGTCGGGGTTTATTTTTTTCCGACGGGTACGGGAATCGGGTCTCAAAAATAATGACGAAAAGGGAAAAAAATCGTTGGCTGTCCATGAAAAAGATAAGTGTTAATACCTCTTGTAAGAAGCTATTTGCCGATGTTTTCACCCCGGTGAGCATTTACCTGCGCCTGCGCGACAGGTTCCGGGATACCATTTTGCTGGAAAGTACTGACCACCATGCCGCGGAGAACAGCTATTCTTTCATTTGCATCAACGCCATTGCCGGGATAGAGATCCTTGACCAGGGAAGAATGGAGTTCAAACTGCCGGGCCTGCCCCCTGAAAAGGTTTCCATCAGTGCTCAAAAAAGCGTTCCGGGGATTTTGCGGGAATATATGGATCGCTATGAAATCAAGGCGCCCGCAGTAAAAGAGGGAAAATACGCACAGGGCCTCTTTGGATATTGCGCCTATCCAGCCGTCAGTTTTTTTGAATCGATCCAATTCATTAAACCCCCTGCAAACGGTATCGCTCATTTGCGTTACCGGTTATACCAGTACGTTATTGCCATCAACCATTTCAGGGATGAATTATATCTCTGTGAAAATGAAATCCCCGGCCTGGGGAGTGAATTGGGCATCGTTGAATCATTGATCCGCAGTAAAGATGTGCCCGCCTATCCCTTCCAGGTACGCGGGGAAGAAAGCTCCAATATGACAGATGAATCATTCCTGGAAATGGTGACAAAAGGCATTGCAAGTTGCCACCGCGGGGATGTTTTCCAGATCGTATTGAGCCGAAGCTATCAGCAGCGTTTCGTGGGAGACGAATTCAATGTGTACCGTGCCCTCCGGAATATTAACCCATCTCCTTACTTGTTTTTCTTTGATTATGGAGATTATAAACTGATGGGTTCATCCCCGGAAGCACAGTTAGTGATCAATAACGGAAAAGCTGTGTTGCATCCCATTGCGGGGACTTTTAGAAGAACCGGCGACGAAGAAGCAGACAGGGAAGCTGCTGCAAGACTATTAAAAGACGCAAAAGAAAATGCGGAACATGTGATGTTGGTAGACCTGGCCCGGAATGACCTCAGCAGGTTATGCGACGATGTTACGGTTTCTCATTTTAAGCAGGTACAATATTTTTCGCACGTTATTCACCTGGTAAGTGAGGTCACTGGAAACCTGCGTAAGGATGCCAACCCTTTTGAATTGCTGGCAAAGACTTTTCCTGCCGGTACTTTAAGCGGGGCGCCGAAATTCAGGGCTATGGAACTCATCGATGAATATGAACCGGGTTCCAGGGGTTATTACGGAGGTGCGATCGGTTTTATCGGCTTTGACGGTAGCACGAATCATGCGATCATGATCCGCACTTTTTTAAGCAGGGAGAATACCCTGCATTACCAGGCCGGTGCCGGCATTGTAGCGGCCAGTGTTCCGGGGAATGAGTTGCAGGAAGTGAAAAACAAACTGGGGGCATTGAAAAAAGCGATTGAAGAAGCGCAGAAAATAAATTAAAATTTAAAACAGGCTGGCAAATAATATGAAGATCCTGGTATTTGATAATTATGATTCATTTACTTACAACCTGGTTCACCTGGTTGAAAAGATCACGCATAAAAAAACGGAAGTGCACCGGAATGACGAAATACCGCTGGAAAAAATAAAAGATTATGATAAGATCATTTTATCACCTGGCCCCGGCATCCCGGTAGAAGCGGGCCTGTTGCTTCCGTTGATCAGGGAATATGCCAGCACCAAATCGATACTCGGGGTTTGCCTGGGTCACCAGGCGATCGGGGAAGCATTTGGGGGAAAACTGGTCAACCTGGAGACCGTTTTTCATGGCGTGGCTACTAAGATAACAGTGAATAGTGAAAAGATAAAAGCGAAAAGTAAATTGTTCGAAGGTTTGCCGGAAAGCATTGAAGCAGGACGTTACCATAGCTGGATCGTTGCTGAAGACGGGTTCCCCGGAGAACTTGAGATCACGGCGCGGGATGAAAATAATTATATCATGGGATTGCAGCATAAAAAATATGATCTGCAGGGTGTTCAGTTTCACCCGGAAAGTATATTAACGCCCGATGGAGAAAAGATTTTGAGAAATTGGTTACACTAAGCCCCCATCCCCTGAAGGGGAGTTGAGGGCTATAAAAAAATAATATATTAATCCCCCTTTAGGGGATAGGGGCAATGAAAAAGATCCTGCAATATTTATTCGAACACAAGACATTGAGCCGTGAAGCGGCGAAGGATGTCCTGGTGAATATTGGCAAGGGTATGTATAATGAACATGAAGTCACGGCCTTCATGACAGTATACCTCATGCGTAGCATCACGATCGAAGAATTGCAGGGGTTCAGGGATGCTTTGCTGGAGCTTTGTGTAAGAATTGATATGAAGGATCTCAGCACCATTGATATTGTCGGGACCGGCGGGGATGGAAAGAATACGTTCAATATTTCAACGTTGAGCTGTTTTATTGTGGCAGGAACCGGGCAAAAAGTTACCAAACACGGTAATTACGGCGCTTCATCGATCAGTGGTGCTTCGAATGTGATGGAACAAATAGGGTATAAATTTAAAAATGATCCAGTCGGTCTCAGGAAGGAAGTAGAAGAAGCCAATATTTGTTTTTTACATGCACCTCTTTTTCACCCGGCTTTGAAAACCGTTGGCCCGATCCGGAAAAACCTGGCCATGCGTACATTTTTTAATATGCTGGGGCCGGTGGTCAACCCGGCGGATCCGGATTTTCAATTGATCGGTGTTTTTAACCTGGAGATGGCCCGCATTTATTCCTACCTATTACAGTTGGATGAAAAGCCATTTATCGTGATACATGGGTTGGATGGCTATGACGAGATCTCGCTTACCAACGATACAAAAGTCATTACAAATAAAGGCGAGAAGATCATGACCCCTGAGGAGTTGGGAAAGAGAATGGTGAGTCCGCAGGATATCAGCGGCGGTAACAGTGTGGAAGAAGCGGCAAAGATCTTTACCAGCATATTAAAAGGAGAGGGGTCCTGGGCGCAGAATGCGGTGGTGCTGGCCAATGCAGCGATGGCCCTGCACTGTACGGGAAAGTTTGATAAATATGAGGATGCATACAATGCAGCAGTAGAAAGTTTAGAAAGTGGAAAGGCAAATCAGCGTTTGAAGAAATTAATTGAAATGCAATCATGAACATCCTGGAGGAAATAATTGCATCGAAAAGAAAATATGTAAAAGAAAAAAAGGACTGGTTTGCCATCCGGCAATTTGAGTCCTCCTCTTTTTTTGACAGGGAATGCGAATCCTTTGTAAAAAGATGTAAGGAAGGGGGTCATACAGGGATCATTGCTGAATTTAAAAGAAAGTCGCCTTCAAAGGGCATCATCAATGAGAAGGCAGACATTCTCGAAGTAGTTTCATCTTATGAAAAATATGGGGCCGCGGCGATATCTGTCCTGACCGATGAGATTTATTTTGGAGGTTCAAATGATGACCTTTGGAAAGCAAAATCTGAAGTGGATATACCGGTGCTGCGAAAAGATTTTATCATTGATGAATTCCAGGTGCTGGAAGCAAAGTCGATCGGGGCGGATGCGATACTGTTGATTGCAGCTTGCCTGAGCAAGGAAGAAGTAAAGCGCCTGGCTGCATTTGCAAAAAGTATTGGGTTGGAAGTATTACTGGAATTGCATGATGAGCAGGAATTGGATCATATTTGTGAGGAAGCTGACATGATAGGGATCAATAACAGGGATTTGAAGAATTTTGGGGTAAATAAAGACAGGAGTTTGAAAATGGCGGAGAAGATTGCCGGGGGTAAACTTAAAATAGCCGAAAGTGGGATCACTACGCAGGATGATATCAGGTTGTTCAGGGAAAATGGTTTTATTGGTTTTTTGATAGGTGAATTATTTATGAAGGATCCTGATCCGGGAAAAGCTTTTCACGAATTTATACGTTTATTATAATCTATAATATTTAATCTTTAATCTCAGACATGCAGATAAAAGTTTGTGGTATCACTCAATTAAAACAATTACAACAGCTCGATGGATTAGATATCGAGTTCGCAGGACTGATATTTTATCCTGAATCTCCCCGTTATATGAAGGATAAGATCAACGCAAAGGAATTAAGGGATGCTGATCTTGATATCAAGAAGACAGGCGTATTTGTCAATGCCGATTATGACCAGATCATGGCTGCTATGGATGAGTTTATGCTGGACGCTGTGCAATTACATGGGGATGAAACGCCGGCTTTTTGCAAGAAACTCGCCGATAAAACAGAATTGATCAAAGCATTCCGGTTAAGCAAGGATGGAAAGGAAACGGTTGATGAACTGGTGGAATCTTTTGACGAAGTATGTGACTATTATCTTTTTGACACGAGTGGACCCAAAGAAAGTTTTGGCGGCTCCGGCGAATCATTTGATTGGTCAAGATT